>JAFAKL010000241.1 GCA_019235445.1 Verrucomicrobiota bacterium
CTGGGAAATCGGGGGCACAGGCAGACGGGCGTTGGGCGCCGACTCGTTCAGCACCTTTACCCCGATTTTTTATTTCGGGAAAGGATTTGGCGATTTGCCAGAGCAGCTCGCGCTTATAAAGCCCATCGCGGTAACCGGAGAAATCGGATTGGCTATTCCGGCCAGAGCAGGGAACCAAAGCGTGAGCTTTGATCCTGTCACGGGCAAGTCCGAAATAACGGTCAGTCCGAATCCGGACATCCTAGAATGGGGGTTTGCCCTCGAATACAGCCTCATTTACCTGCAAGAGCATGTCAAAGATATCGGGCTCAGATCCCCTTTTAACCGCCTGATCCCTTTGGTAGAGTTTTCCATGGAGTCTCCGGTAAATCGCGGCGGCGGATTTACCACGGGGACAATTAACCCGGGCGTGATCTGGTCCGGTCAATACTGCCAGTTTGGGATCGAAGCAATGATCCCTATCAACGATCGGACCGGACATAATGTGGGAGTCGTGGCGCAGATGCATTTCTATCTCGACGACATTTTCCCCAAACTCTTCGGCAAAGCTTTATTCGGAAACTAGTACTAGTGAGATGAAGAACAAACTCAGGCTATTTCTGACCACACTTGGATTTCTGGCGGTTGCCCAGGCAGGTTGGGCGCACGCGTTTCTCGATCACGCGGATCCCGCAGTGGGGAGCAAAGTGCATGGTTCGCCCCGGGTGGTAAAGCTCTGGTTTACGGAGAAGCTGGAAGCCGCGCTGTGCAAGCTCCAGGTTTTCAACGAATCCGGACAGGAAGTAGATAAACGAGATCAGGCGAGCAGCGCCGGGGATCCAGCCTCGTTGACGGTGTCGTTACCTCCCCTCCAGTCCGGTAAATATAAGGTGGTCTGGCGTGCTGTTTCGGTCGATACCCATGTCACGAAAGGCGATTTCCAGTTCGAAGTGTCACCTTAGAAACAGTGATCGTGCCCTCAACGGAAGGGTTGCCACAAACTGGGCAATCCTGCAGTCAAAATCGTCCGATGGTAGACTGGCTTGGTCTTACTCGATTTGTTCATATTGGCGGATCGGTTCTGCTGGCGGCTATCTTTGCTTTCCGTCGGGTCGTGTTAAATCCTGCGATCGCCTCCGTGCGCGGCGGAAAGTACACCGCGAGTCTTGGGAGTTGCTTCGACCGCCTGGCCTTCTGGGGGTGGATGACAGTGGTCTGTTCCGGGTTTGTCTGGTTTGGGCTGGTCGCTGCTTCGGTTGCCGGAGAAGATTCATTACTCGCCATCCGACCGGAGACGCTCGAGCTGATCCTGTTTCGAACCCAATTCGGACAGCTCTGGCTATTCCGGTTCGGTTGCTCTCTCGTCCTGGGCGTTTTGTTCTTTAGCCGGAGTTCCGGCTCGATTCACGGGCTGTTCGCCATGGTTATTCTGGCCTCGCTTGCCGGAGCGGGCCATGCGGGCGCGCATTCTTCCATCGCAGGTCTACCGGCCCTGGCTGGTGACATCGGACATCTTGTTGCCGCCGCCCTCTGGCCAGGGGGCCTGGTGCCACTTATTCTGTTTCTGCGTACAGAAACGCGAGCGGCGGACGCGGAAGATTGGAGTCTGGTCGCCGATGTGATACGCAGATTTTCCAACACGAGCTTGGTCGTGGTGGCGTTTCTCGCCGGAACGGGGATTCTTAACGCATGTTTTATGGTGAGAAGTCCTGAAGCCTTGTTCGTGACGGGTTACGGTCAACTCCTGCTCCTCAAGATATCCCTTTTTTTTCTCATGCTCGGCTTCGCTGGTTGGAATCTGCTAGTGCTGAAGCCATGCGTAATTCGCCTCGCTTCCGTGCATAAAAAACCAAATCTGCCCGAACCGATTGCCCTGCTCGTTCGCAATGTGGTTTGCGAGACTGTTTTGGCCGCTTTCGTCCTACTGGTGGTTGGCTTTCTCGGGGTAACGCCGCCCCCGGTGCATTGAGGGTCGACAAGGGCGAAGACTTCTTCTCCGGGTCTCTTTGTGGAAAGTGAGCCGGCAATCGGGGCGCACAGGTGAGACGTTCACGTATCGATTTAGATACGCTCGTCGCTCGCGCCTTGAAAGGCAGTCAACTGACCTGCGCCGAATGGCATGCTATTTCGGCGACAGTACACTAGAAAACCCCCAGGAATTTTGGGTGCTTCGGCCGCTGGAAAAGATGGAGTGATTCCAGCGGTTTACTTGCACTCACTCGCTTCATTGCCTGCTCCACCGTAGCGCCGGTAGATTCCAGACCCTGCTTGATTGGGTCAGCGATCTTGGGCCCTTGTTCCCGGAGCCACTCCTGAGCGTAGCTGAGCAATTGGTCAAGCTTGCTTTGGCTGACAATCAGCTGCTGGTAGCGGGCGGCCAGGTAACCTGCCGCAAATCCAACCGCCACGGCTGTGGCGATGGTGGATAACCTTACGCCCCGTTGCGAAACAACGAAAGCAGGAGGATCTGTGGCATTCGTTGACGTGGGCGCTGGCTCAGGCTTCAGGGGTTGCCTTGGTCCGAACGGTTGAATATCCGGGAATTCGCTCATAATTTTGCTTCCAGGCGTAAGATGCTGTTCTAAGGATTCTTTAGATTCTCCCTGTCGAATATACCCGCAGTGTCCCCGGTTTGCACACTTTTCGGAGGTAAGGCGGACGTCGTACATACGAGGGGCGGGGAAGCTTTGGTGCAGGCAAAGCGTCCTCGCTTTGCAGGGTCTTGGGAGGTAAGGCGTGGACGCCTTACACTGCAGTTTGGACATTGCCAACGTCTTTAATCTCGGCGCCGGAGGCGCCAACCAACCCTTTCCTAGGGCTGCGCCCCATAAACGTTAACCTATCGCAGCGGCAGGGAGGTGCCGTGACGCATTTATCCCGGAGGGATAAAACGAGGGTAGCCTGGCACGAAGTGCCTGGAAAAAAGAAAAAAGACGCGTCTAGTCCCGTAGGGACGGTTGATCAAGGTTTGCTCTAAATGGGTCATGCTCCTTTCCTTGGCGCAAAGCAAAACGGAATTCATCCTAAGTGCATTGGCGGAGTCGCTGACCATGTTCATCTGCTTCTATCAATGCCGACTACAATGGCGATGGCAAAGGCAATTCAATGAATAAAAAGCGGATTATCAGCCTGGATTGATCAGACCTTCCGGGAATTGCGAAACTTCGGTTGGCAGCAGGGGTATGGTGCATTCAGTGTGAGCGTTTCTCAGTGGCCAGAAGTGATCAGTTCCATCGACAATCAGGTTGAACATCATCGGACTCGTAACTTTTCAAGAGGAGTATCTGGCAATTCTAAAAAAGCACACGACGTAAAAGTTCGGCCAAAAATATTTCTGGGACTAGTGAGCAGATCAACCGTCCCTCCGGGACGGGTCCACTTTTCTCTTGTTCCAGGCACTTCGTGCCAGGCCACTTTCGTTTGGTCGCTCCGGGACAGGATACGCTCTTTCGTGGTAGGATTTTCCTTAAGTCAAGTTAGCGCTCATGGGTTCCACTCCGGTTCAGGGCCAGTGCCCCCTCCGGGGTACCTTCTCCGGAGAGGCACCCAGGCCTGAAAATCGTCTTCGAAATGTCCAAAACTCCAGGGTAAGGCGTGGACGCCGTACATACGACGGACGCGGTGTTTTGGTGTAGGCAAAGCGTCCCGGTTTTGCACGTTCTTGGGAGGTAAGACGGGGACGCCTTACTTACGACGGACGCGGTGCTTTGGTGTAGGCAAAGCGCCCCGGTTTTGCACGTTCTTGGGAGGTAAGACGGGGACGCCTTACCTACGACGCGAAATTATACAAAAAAAGGCGCCGCAGGTGAGCGGCGCCTTTTAGCCTAATTTGCGTTTGCGCTAGAATTCCAGCACCAGATCCAGTCCAAGGGTCCATTGGTCCTCCTTGGTGTTCTGGTTGTAAGGATTAAAACGGGTTAGCGCCCGGTCATAGCGAACTTCCGGTCGGATTAACAAGCCGGCGATCGGTTTCGGAAGGTTCGGCTTGAAGGTCACACCGCCGGTCACTTCGAAATAGGTCGTATTCCCCCCACCAAGGTTGCTCGGATCAACCGGAAACTCGGGGTTGAAAACGTTATCTCCGCGCTCGAAGTGAATGAAATCATTGTTGGCTCGGAACTGGGCCACATAAAACCCGGAGGAATCCCGGAAGATTTCGCCGCGCAGACCGATTTGCATCCAATCAAAGAGGGAATAGGTGAAATACTGGGCAACACCTCCACCCCAATGGCCGCTGCCCGAGGTGTCATAGATCAAATTCAAGTCATTGATAACAGTGAAGTTCTTGGTGGCCTTCCAAGTGGTGGTGATGTCGTTGAGATAACGCCAGTCATGGTTGTTAAGAGTGTCCTCGGGACCATCATGCGTGATTGCTACGGAAGTTAGATTACCGTCCAGCAAATTCAGGCCGAATCCGCCCTCGAAGGCGAGCGAAGAGTTGTTGTCGCTAAACGCCATATTCACTCCACGGTTAATCCCGGCATAGACGTCCAGATATTTATTAACGTGCAGCGTACCGAGCGCGCCCAGATCATTAAATGGAACCCCGAAATTGAAGATATAGCTGTGGGAATAGAATACGTTTTGACGCGGATCGATGGTTTCGGCCGATTCCGGATCTGCGTACTTTCCTAATTTTAAATCAAGGCCATTCGTAGAGGGGATTGGAATATGAGCGCTCGCGTAGAACTCGGGAATGTCGGGTTGGACCCGCTCGTCGGTAACCAGATCAAGGAACCCGACTGATTTGGTGTATCGAGCGTCGCTTCCATACATGAGCCAAACTTTAAATCCCCAGTCGAACCCGGTGGCATTCGGGTCCAGAGCCCGCTCGCCCACCAC
>JAFAKL010000282.1 GCA_019235445.1 Verrucomicrobiota bacterium
TCTATCAATGCCGACTACCAGTGGGAGCGTTTCTCAGTGGCCAGAAGCGATCAGTTCCATCGACCATCAGGTCGAACATCATCGGACTCGAACTTTTCCAGAGGGGTATCAGGCGTTTCTAAAAGCGCACGACGTAAAGTTCGACGAAAAATATCTCTGGGATAGTGTACTGTCGCCGAAATAGCATGCCATTCGCCACGGCCCAGAGGGTTGCGATGAAAATGGGTCGGCGGCTGCGTTGCTTGTCGGTTACGTATCGATTTAGATATGCGCCCTTTAACGCCAGTCCGGCTCGGATCGCCTTGCTGGCGGCCATTTTTGGCCGCCTTGGTGCCCAGAGGTTGCGAACCTCGGCCTAGCCAGTTGCCAGGATCGATCGTTCGCCCGATATTACGAGGTGAAACGGGTTAAACAAAATACTAAGGATGGCGAGAGTGCGACCAGGACGGGGGGTCGTGGCGCATCGGTTCTCGGTAGAATGCGCTTTTTTTCTCTTTTCGCTGCGGCGATTTTGTTTGCTACCGGCCTATCGGCGCAAACGCGGGCGCAAGCGCCGCGCTTGCTGGCTGTCCAGCCTCGGCTGATCCAGAGGCCGGTGGGAGGTGTCCATTTGAGTCCGGTCGCTCCCTCGTCATTTAACAACGCCGGCCTCGGGGTGCCGGGACTGCCCGCCGGTCCCAGTCGGCTTTCTTATCCACTGGCCTCCACGCCCGCGAACGACGCCTGGGTTCGGAACAACGCGTGGGCAGCTTACCGGACGAAACTGAACAATATTGCCAACGCGGTGAACCCAAATAGTGTCGACCCGGTGAACCCTAACCGTTTAGCCGGCGGTCAGAACCTTGTTGATCAGGACCGTTTCGTGGAGAAGCCAAACTCTGTTGATAGGTACAACTTCCAGTTCAGCGACAATGAAATCCGGTCAGTACAAGCGGCTTTGCGGCGACTTGGAATTTACTCCGGGCAAGTTGACGGTGTTCTGGGACCCGATACCCGGCGGGCGATCAATGATTATCAGATCCGAAACAATCTGCCAATAACCGGTCAGCCCGATCAGGGCCTAAATGCTTCGCTTGGGATATTTTAAACCCGCTTGGCAGACCTTGCGGGCCTTTTCTGCGTCCCGCTCAATTTGAGCTCGGAGTTCGTCGACCCCCGAAAACTTTTGTTCCGGGCGGAGGTATTCCAGAAAAGCAACCTCGACATCTTCATCATAGATCTCCTGGTCAAAATCGAAGAGGTGGAGTTCAAGGATTCTTTCGCCGGTCTCGCTCTCGATCGTTGGGCGAACCCCGATGTTAACGACGCCGCCGTATTCCTTTTCTTGGAACCAGGCCTTGGCGGCATAAACGCCATTCGGCGGAAAGAGTTCATTATGGGCTCGCAGGTTCGCTGTGGGAAAACCTAATCGGCGGCCCAGTTGCCGGCCTTGGGCGACGGTTCCCATGATGGTAAAATCGCGCCCGAGGTAGTTCGCGGCAGATTCCAGATCGCCGCACTCGACCGCGGCGCGGATCAATGTGCTGCTGACTACGCGTTCATCGACCAGGACGGGGGGCACACTCGCCACTTGAAACCCCAGCTTTGGAGCGAGTTCTTCGAGCAATCGGATGGAACCGGAACGATTCGCTCCGAACGTCCACTCCCGTCCCACACAGATTTGACAAAGCCGGTTTGCAGCTCGCACGAGCTGATGAACGAACACATCCGGAGGAGTTTTTGAGAATTCGAGGGTGAACTCCAGGAGCAGCAACGCATCGACGCCCAGTCTCTCAATGAGTTTCGCCTTGTGCCGGGTGGAGGTAAGAAGCCTGGGCGCCTTCTCCGGTCGCAGCACCCGCACCGGATGCGGATCAAAGGTCACGACCACGGCATTTCCACCGAATTGGCGCGAACTCTCCAAGGCGCGTCCGATCACCGCCTGGTGACCGATGTGGAGCCCATCGAAAACGCCAATCGCGAGGTACGATGATCCTGGAAGAACACCTAGCTCGTCGATTGCTCGTAAGATTCTCATGATTGAGAAGTCCTTTAAAAATCAAAAGCGTCTCGGATCAGTCAAATTCCTGGTTCGAATTTCGGAAGTGCGATCCTTTTTCAGGCGCCGCGCATTCGAGATATATCCGGCAAAGAGATAATCTCCCCCGTGATCCTCTCCTTTGGGTAAGACTTTAACGCTTCAATCGTAAGAGCGCCGTCCACCGTAAACCGGCCGGATTTTATCCGGCGCAATGCTGACAGGTGAGCGCCGTATCCCAATTCTCTACCGATTTCATGGGCATAGGTTCGCACATAAAAGCCTTTGCTGCAGATGACTCGAAAATCGATCTCTGCCGGGCGAATCTCGTGAACTTCGTGAGCGTAGACGTGTACGAATCGAGGTTCCCGTTCGACGACTTTCCCTTCACGGGCGAGCTTGTAGAGCGGAACGCCCTCTTTTTTTATGGCGGAAACCATGGGCGGAGTTTGGTAGAAATCTCCGTGGAACTTTGCAAACGCGGCTTCAACCGCATTTTTGTCGAGGGTCTCCACCTCGTGCGTTTCGAGGACAACACCGTCGCGATCCTGGGTGTCTGTCACGACGCCCAGCCTGATTGTTCCCACATATTCCTTGTCTTCGCTCATCAGCAGATCCTGGACTTTGGTGCCGCGCCCAACCACAACCAGGAGCAAACCGGTTGCGAAAGGGTCAAGCGTTCCGCAATGACCAACCTTTTGCGTCCCAAGTCGGTTCCTGACTATTGCCACTACGTCATGGCTGGTCATTCCAGATGCCTTGTCGATCAGCAAAACACCATCATAGGGACTTGGTAATTTCATGGAACACCCGTTGAAGGACCTTGCTGCGCACCTCTTCCAAACTTCCGCGAATCCGTGCGCCTGCGGCCCGTGGGTGGCCGCCTCCGCCGAACTCGCTGCATATTTTGTTTACGTCAACGCGGTCATCTTTCGATCTCATACTAATGCGAACTTTTCCCTCTGGCAGTTCCTCGAAGAATATTGCGACAACGACGGGTTCAACAGAGCGAACGTAGTCAATCAAGCCGTCGATATCGTCCGGCTGGATTTCGAGCTGCTGCTTGGTTTTCTTGGTGAGCGACATGCTCGCGATCTGATCGTCCGCATCGAAGTGGACCTCGGGCAAAATTTGGCCAAGAAGCTGGACTCTTCGCTTGGGATAGCTTTCGTATAGCTTATTGGCGATGGCGGCGGCGTTGACCCCGCTCCTGAGGAGTTCGGCGCCAATTTCGAAAGTGCGAGCAGTTACGTTGGCATAGCGGAACGAGCCGGTATCCGTGGAGATAGCGGCGTAGATCGCGTCAGCGGCCGCCGATGGGAGCGGAAAGCCCTCACTGAGCAGAAACTCGTAAACGATCTGGCCTGTAGCGGGCGCAATCTTGTCGATGTAAACCAGGTCGCCGTAGCACGGGTTGCTGGCATGATGGTCGATATTAATCCACAGGTTCACTCGCCGCACCGCGCGAAGTGCCGTGCCTAAGCGTTCCTGATTAGCGGTATCCAAGGCGATGGCCAGATCAAAATCCTCTGCTTCAGAGGGCGGCTGATGGATGAGAGCCGATTTTTTGAGAAATCGGTAACTCTCCGGCAGACCATCCTCGTTCCAGGCAGAAACTTCTTTTCCCAGCTGTTGCAGGCTTAAGGCAAGAGCGAGTTGAGAACCGATCGCATCGCAATCTGGTCTCACGTGGCTTAGGATGACGATTCGGTTTGCTTGACTGATTGCGCCAGCGATTTCGTGAAAAGAGGCCTTCATCGATCGTCACGCGGCTTCTCCAGATCTTGCATGATCTCCAGTACCCGGCTGCCCCGCTCGATGGAATCGTCGAGCTTGAAATTGAGGTGTGGCGTATACTTTAGCACCACCCTTTTCGCGAGTTCCCGCTGGAGCACAGCGCGGTGTTCCTCGAGTTCCGATAGGACGCGAGTTTTCTGATCGGCTTTGCCAATGACACTAACAAAGACATGACATTGTCGGAGATCCGCAGTGATGTCGACCGCATGGATTGTTACCAGGGTTTGGGCACTGAAGTTAATTTCCCGTGAAATGATTTCGCTGAGCTCCCGTTTAATGACTTCATTTACCCGTTCAAGTCGATGTTTCATAACAACCTCGAAATGTAATTGGCTCACCCTGAGCCGCATTCTACCCTTCTCGTTCACCTCGGCCTTCAATCGGGCAACCGCTCCCAGCGGCCCCGCGAACATCGTCAAATCACAGTTGTTGGGGCACTTTCTCGAGATTGTAGCACTCAATGATGTCGCCCACTTCGTATTCGGTAAAATCGCCGAGTTTAATCCCGCATTCGACACCAGCTCGAACCTCTTTCACATCGTCCTGGAAGCGGCGCAGAGTTGCGATACCCCCATCATAAATCGCTTGCCGGCGGCGCAAAACTCTGGCACGCCCGGTTCGCACGATCCGGCCGTCCGTGACGAAGCAGCCGGCCACCGTTCCTTTGGAAAGCTCGAAGACCTGTCTGACTTCAGCGTGGCCCACGACACTTTCCCGGACCTCCGGATCGAGCATCCCGACCATCGCTTCTTTGACCTGGTCAATAAGTTCGTAAATAATGCTGTACAGCTTGATCTGGATGCCTTCCCGTTTTGCCGCGGAGGCAGCTTGATTCTCAACTTTGACGTTGAAGCCCACGATGACTGCGTTCGATGCGGTCGCCAGCAAAACGTCCGACTCGGTGATCGGCCCGACGCCTATATGAATCAATTCAAGGTCGATCTTCTTGCTTTCGATCTGATGCAGCGAGGCAGCTAAGGCCTCCGCAGAACCCTGAACGTCGCATTTGAGAATGAGCAGCAACGTCTTTCGCCCGTCACCCATGCTGTCGAACAAACTCTCCAGCGTCGCCCTTTGAGGCATCGCCAGCTTCTGGCTTCGCAGATCCGCCAGGCGTTCTTCGCTGAGGGTCTTGACTGATTTCTCCAACTCCATGGCGGTCAACTCGTCTCCCGCATTTGGCAATCCCGTGAATCCCAAAACTTTGACGGGTGTCGCAGGTCCTGCCTCCTTCACATTTTCGCCGCGGTCGTTGATCAGCGACTTCACTTTACCCCAAAAATTTCCGCAGATGAATGGCTGCCCAACTTTCAGTGTTCCCATCTGGACAATGACCGTGGCAGTAGGTCCGCGCCCGGGTTCAATCTGCGCTTCAATGACTGTACCACGCGCGGGAGCCGTTGGGCTCGCCTTTAACTCCATGATTTCTGACTGGAGCAGGATCATTTCGAGAAGTTGCTCGATCCCGATCCCCTTGGTCGCGGAAACGGGGACGCAGATCGTCTCACCACCCCAGTCTTCTGGTGTCAAGCCTTTCTCCTGAAGCTGGGTCTTGACCCGATCCACGTTGGCCGAAGCCAGGTCGATCTTGTTGATCGCGACGATGATCGGGACCTTTGCCGCTCTTGCGTGGTTAATCGCTTCGTTGGTTTGGGGCATGATTCCATCATCTGCCGCCACGACCAGCACTACGACATCGGTGACCTTTGCGCCGCGTGCCCGCATCGCGGTAAACGCCTCATGTCCGGGAGTGTCGATAAAGGTGATGCTTTGCCCTTTATGGACCACGCTGTAGGCGCCGATATGCTGAGAGATGCCGCCCGCCTCGCCGGCTGCCACGCGGCTCTTGCGGATGGAGTCCATCAGAGAAGTTTTCCCGTGATCCACATGTCCCATGAAGGTGATGATCGGAGCCCGCGGCTTCAGTTCTTCTTTGGTCTGGTTGACCGGTGGCGGTGGTTCCTCGACAACGACCGGGCGGGTGTGGACGCCGCCGCCTTTCTCCCGCTTTTCGACCTCGAAGGTGTAACCGTGTTTCTTACAGATCGCCGTTGCCACGTCCGGTTCGATCGTGTGGTTGATCGCGGCGAAAATGTTCATATCCATCAGATCGTGGATCAGCTGAAACGGCTTCAGCCCGATCTGCTGGGCAAGCTCCCGCACAATGATCGGCGGCTTGATATGGATGATTTTTTCGTCACCCGCAGAGACAGGCGGTTCCTCGACCAGCGGTGGAGCGACTTGCGGGAGGACCGGCCGGACCGGTTGGACGACCGGCTCCGGAACCTTCGCCATAACCGGCGGCCGGATCTTCGAAATGGGAGGAAGGACTGATTTGATCCTGGTCTCGCTGGCAGAGGATTCCGAGCGTTTTCGGGTGTCATCGATCAGAGAAACCGACTCAGGTTTTGCGGGTGGTGTCTCCGGCAAGGGCTCGATGACTTCAGGTAGGGCGGGAGTGACCGCCGGCTTTTTCGCCTTACTGATCGGAGGGACGGCCGATCTCGGACCGGTCTTGGTTTCGGTCGGCGACTTTTTCCGGCTGGAGGAGATCAGATCAGTGGCGGGCTGAGGCGCAGCGGCCTTCTCGGCTGGTAGATCAGCCGGGGACTTCGTTTTCTGGGAAGGCTCTTTTTTGCTGCTCGCGCGTGTGGCCATGAATCTGTCTCTCTAAAAATTTCATCGCTCCACCTCAATCAGATGGAAGCCATTTTTTTCTCGTGTTCTCTGCGCGCAGCGTCGTGAATCTCGCGAGCTCGTTCGACATCCACCTCGAGGATGCCTGCGATGTCTTCGGGATCCACTTCCAGAAGTCCCTCAATACTGTTGACTCCGGCGCGGGCAAGGGACCGAGCTGTCACCTCGTCGATCTTCAACGTTTTCGCAAGTGTCGTAATGGCCTGCGCGATTTTTTGTTCGAAGGCCTGGGTAGCGGATTCGTCCTTGGAGATATTGATCTCCCAGCCCGTCAGACGCGCCGTGAGACGGGCATTCTGTCCGCGACGGCCGATCGCGAGTGAGAGTTGGTCTTCTTCGACCGTAATGTTAATCGCGTGACGATCCGGGTCTAAAGCGAGTGATTTAATCTTCGCAGGCTTCAAAGCTTCCATAACGAACTCTCGCGGATCTTGGCTCCATCGGATAATATCTACCTTTTCCTGGTTCAGCTCCCGGACAATGTTCTTCACCCGTGATCCGCGCATCCCGACACAGGCGCCCACCGGGTCAACTTTTTCGTCCGACGACCAGACAGCAATTTTGGTGCGATAGCCCGCCTCCCGGGCGATAGCCTTGATATCCACAGTACGATCGGCGATTTCACTGACTTCGACCTCGAACAAACGCCGCACGAAATTAGGATGGCTCCTCGAAATAATAATTTCTGGCCCGCGATTTGAGTTCTCCACCGCTACGACGTAGGCCCGGATGCGATCCCCGATGTTGTAATCTTCAGTCGCTACCCGCTCCCGTGCCGGCATGATCGCTTCAAACTTTCCCAGATCCACAACCACGTCGGACCGTTCAAAGCGACGCACGGTTCCGCCCACGATTTCCCCGGCACGATCTTTGAACTCGTCGTAGATCATTTCCTTCTCAGCTTGCCGAATCCGCTGGAGAATCGCTTGTCGCGCAGTTTGCGCCGCGATTCTGCCAAATCCCTCGGGCGTCACCTCTACCTCCAATAAATCGCCTGGATTAGCGTCCGCCTTGATTTTCCGCGCTCGACTGAGAAGGATCTCGTCGTGAATATTCCGCACATCTTCAACGACAAATAGATTTGCCAGCGCCGTGATCTCGCCGCTCTTAGGATCGATGGTAACACGCAGATCCCGGGCCGGGCCTACGCTTTTTTTGGCAGCTGTCAGCAAAGCGTTGGAAACCGCGTCAAGCAACACCTCACGCTTGATGCCCTTTTCGCGCTCCATATAATCCAGCACCGCTAAAAGATCACTGTTCATAAAACAATAACGGACCGATCAGGCCGGCTACCCGCCGGAATCGGAAGACTCCAGCAGATTCGACCAGGTTCGGTCTGGCCCTGGAATCTAAGACCGAAAAAAAGGGCCGTCAAGGAGCCGGTCAACGGACGATGCACGGGGCGGTGATGGCTTCTCTTTCGTCGCGAAAAACGCATGATATCGTCTTTGCAACGGAACCTGCCTGAGCCGAATTCCGTCCGGTGCAGCAGACAAATCGCCATGCACACTGCCCCAAAACCCCGCCCGATTCCCCAGCTCCTGAACTCCTGTATTCTGAATTCTAGAAAATGATCCGTGTCGTCACCTTTGATGCAAGAGGCACTCTGATCCGTTTGCTCCGCCCTCCAGGAGCAATCTATGCCGAGCAGGCGCAACTTTTCGGATACGTTCTCGATCCCGTCCGCGTTCAGGAGGCGTTCCGAATCGCTTGGCAGTGTTCTGCTCCACCCCCCGAGAGCGCGGGTCCCTGTCCCGATGACGATCGGGAGTGGTGGCGGCAATTAGTGGCGAGCACAATGGACCAGGCGCGTTATCGGATCGTCCCATTCGACGCCTACTTTTCTACGGTCTATGGTGCCTTTACTCGTCCGGGTGTCTGGGGACTTTATCCGGACGTCTCCGTGATTTTGACGGAAATCAGGCGTTTAGGGATACGCCTCGGGGTCATCTCTAACTTTGATCGCCGGCTGTACGAGATCTTGACAGGGTTGGGCATCTCCGATGCATTTGAGCAGGTCATTATTTCCAGTGAAGTAGGGGTTCGGAAACCGGCGTCTCGCATCTTTCAACTGGCGGCTCAGCGGTTCGATGTCGAGGTCTGTGAGATGTTGCATGTGGGCGACGAGGCTGCAGCTGACTTCAGAGGGGCGCGTGCAGCCGGCCTGGATGCCCTGCTCGTGGACCACGAAGCGTCAAGATTATCGAGCATCCTTGCCCGCCTGCGCCCAAAGTAGAAGCTTCCAGCCTGTGTCGCGTTGCAGGCCGAAATGTGGAGCGCAAAGCCATTCATTAAGGGCAGATGTTTCATTGGTTCCGGCTGCCTGCCTTTCGCGCGGTAAACAAAAAAAGCGCTTTACATCCGGGTGGAGCGGCCAACGATAGTAGGCGTATGAGACGCAGCCAGTGGTCAGGCATTCTGGTCCTTTGCGCCGCAGCCGCGGCAATCCTCCTGGCTTCGTGCGCCGGGAATCAACCCGCCGCAACTCCGGCCACGCACAAGATGGTTGGGACCAACGGGCCCGGTTATTGAACTGCTTAGGGCAGGTATGTGTTTAGCCTCACTGGAGCGCATGGCGGACTGAAGCGCTGCATGCGCTTCAGGATGCTATCGACCGAATTCTTTCCTGTGCGCTGGAAGCGCGAACCAATTGCAGCCTGGGGCGGAGCCCATCATAAGCGCTGACTTAATCAAAGCCCTTCGATGGGCGAATGGCTTTTGTCCCGGAGGGACCAAGCGAAAGTAGCCAGGCACGAAGTGCCTGGATGCCTGGGGCGAAGCAGCGAAGCCCCAGGAACGCCTGGCTTCGCCAGGCTTCGCCAGGCTCAATGCCGCGAAGCGATCAAAGAACATAGTCCAGGCCTTCAGGCCTGGGGGAAGCCCACCCCCGGGGAGAGCGCCCTGAAGCGGCAGCAGAGGTGGGGGGATCCCGGGCCTGAAGGCGTTGATCGCGGAGCGGTCTAACAGAATAGCCCAGCGGCTTTAGCCCTGGGTAGACGTCAAAAGGCGATGCGCCCTGAAAGGGCGTCCGATATTCAGG
>JAFAKL010000478.1 GCA_019235445.1 Verrucomicrobiota bacterium
TCGAATGTCTCACGACTGTCTCAGTTGTCGGATCCCCGATCCCGGACAGAACACGGCGGCGCTGCAGGAAAGCAAAGGCAGGCACCATGTAGAAAAAAGTAGTTAATAGACACCAGAACACCCCGATGGCACAGACCAATCCCAGACCGCTCAAAGCCGGATTCTGCGCCGGAATCAACACCGCAAACCCGGAGAACGTGGTCAGACCACAGATGGAAAGCGGCTTCAGCACGTTGGCGAGATTTTCTTTCAGATCTCCTTCCCGCCGGCTGACCACTAGAAACTGAATCCCGTAATCAACGCCAATCGCCAGAACCAGCGGAAAGGCCAGCGTATTGAGCAGATTGATTGACACATGAAACAGTTTCAATGACGCCACCAGGCCGAGCATTGACAGAGTCAAGGCGGAAGCATGCACTAGCCACAGCGAAAACCTGCGATAAACCACCCAGAGCAAGGTAAGTATGAGTAGTCCAACAATCGTCGTGAACTCAACCAATTCCCCTTCTGCCCAAGGTATTAGATCCCACAACGTGTAGGACCAGCCGGTGACCATCGCGTGAGGATCAGCGTTATGAATGAGCTCTCCGATCTTGCGTTGCTCCGATTGTGAATGGATCGGATGGTTCGGCTGGACGTAGCCCGCCGCCACTCCGGGTTTATCTGCAAAATACCGGTCGATCAAAAACCACCAACTCGACTTCGGCGGAAACATCTTCGACCAATCCGGCAAACCGGTCTGCGACTGTTCCGCCTGCAATCGGTCGAGCAGTTCAAAGACGTTCTTGAACGAGTCCAATTCAAAGCCATTTCGTTCAAGACTTTCTCTCACCACAACCTTGATTTTGTTAAAGTCCGCCTTCCGCAACGTCTCCCGGTTCTCCTTAATCCGCGCCGGAGAGAGCGCCAGGGCCACCGGCAAACTGACCGATTTCAGCTCGCCAGCTTTTTGAGCCTCTTCTAAACGCTGCGAAAGCTTCTCCCACCGATCGTGGAACTCCTCCTGATTTTTTGCGTTCACCAGGATGGTTACCGGATCGGATTCCTGCTTCATTTGATCTGAAAGCACCTGCAGCGCAATGGAAGCAGGAATCTTCTTCGGCTGAAGCGAGACCGGGTTGGTATCAAACTTGAGCGGAATAAATGGCGCGACGGCGATCAGCGCGCCTATGATCAAGACGCTCAGAGAAACAGCCAAGACCGGACGCGGTTCCCGAAACATGGAGTCTACGAACCTGGTTGTGCCAATCAGGATGAAGTCCGTTGTCTTTGGCGGTTTGACGCGCCGGAAAAACATGAAAAGGAAAAGAACCATGAACAAACCAGCGAACCCGACGCCGAGAGCCACCAGCGTACCTAGCTGCGCGAAACCGGAACTTTGGCTGACCTTTAACACCAGGAAACCGATGGCCGTCGTTAAGACGACGTAAAAAATCGCGGCACCGATATCCCGAACCGAAACAAAAACTGCCTCTTCATGGGACTGGCCGGTCCGACCAGCCTGCTGGTAACGCCCGAAAAGCAACAGGCTGAAATCGACTCCCACCCCCGCAAGGATGGAAAAAAATCCGATCGCCACCACATTCAGCGCGTGGAAGATCAACATCCCAAGCGCCAGCGCAACCAGGGCGGATAAACAGAGAATCAGGACGATGCCGATCAACGGCAAAAACCGCCGAAAAGCAATGTAAAATAATCCGCTGACGATCCCGATCGAGAGAATCGCACTGAGTGCTAAGTCTCCCTCCATGCTGTGTGAAATTTGAGCGACAAACGCCGTTCGGCCCGTCACGTAAACCTTCGGTTTGTAACTGGTCCATTCGCTCAACATCCTGTTTGTGAACTGGCTTACCATCTCCATCATGGCTTGGCTCGAACGAGGGTCCAGCCTCGGCTGATTGGTGATCACCAACGCGATTTGAAAGAGGCCGTTCTCCGAAGCCAGGGCGCTCCCCTGATCCATGGAGGAACTTGACCCGAACGGCTTCATCGCCCTGGCAAAAAGGCCAAGTGGATCAAGCGTCGCTTCCAGTTGCGTTCGGATTGAATCGCCCGTGATGGTGTCCCGGATTTTTGTCAGCCGCTCACTAATGGCTCCCGGCTGAAGCTGTGCCATGGCGTCCTTGAATTCGTCCGGAGGCAGATTCAGCAGCAGGGCGGGCACAATGCCCTGGATCTCATCGAGTCCCTCCTGCGTCTCCAGGGGAATGCGGTCAAATGTGCGGAGAACCCACGGCTGCTTCCCCAGTTCCTCCATGAAATGCGTCCTGAACGCCTCCACGTCGTCCGGATGGCCGTTCTCTCCCAGGAATCCGAAGACAAGTTGACGCGCCTGAGCAAACTCGCTGTTGAATTCCTTCAACCCGACCACGGATTCGAACTTTGAAGGCAGCAAATCCAGGACTTCCGAGTCGAAATTCTGTCGCTTAGTAATGATGAAGATCGAGAGAGCGGCGATTGCCAGCGCCGCAAAAATGAGGGTCTTGGTCCGATGCGCAATAATGCGGGCGAAAACCGTTGTTACCCTGGCCACATAGACCGACAACCCAGACCTAGAGGGAAATTTCATTCAATAGAAGAGTTCGTTGGCCGGTCAAAGTGGAGATTCAAATACTCCAGCCCGAAAAAATCACAAGCCAAAGCGCTTGTGATTCTTTCGCAATGCAGAGCCCGGGGGAAAACGTGTGGCCGTCTCGGCGGTCAGCGTAGCGGCGCAGCGGCGCTTGCGAGAGCCGATCCAAACGAAGTGCATCACACCGACCCGCTTTCCCTCCCAGCATCACTCCGCCGACTGCGCCGACACGCCGAACCACCGACACGTTTCCGCCCGCTCCCCTCCGCCGACAGGCCGTCACGCTGTTACGCCGTTACGCCGACACGTTTCCGCTCCGACGCGCCGACACGCCGACACGACTTCATCCGCCGTTACCGCCTTCATACAGCGAAAGTCGAGGGGACATTCCCGGAGAAAACAAGGGCTGCACTCCACGTGATGGCGGATCACCACATGACCCTCTCCGATCGGCCCGGTCAGCCGTGGTTCGGTTGAGCCGAAGATCGCCACCGTCGGTATCCCCAAAAAGGCAGCCAAATGCATCGCCCCGGTGTCATTGGTCAGCAAGAATCTGCACCGGCGAATTTGCACCGCCAGCTCCAACAGAGACGTGCGCCCGGTCAGGTCCGTTGCGGAGGTCTTTAGGCTTTTCATAATTTCGGCCGCGAGGAGTTTTTCATTCGCCGTGCCAAAGATCAGCCAATGCCACCCATCCCGCTCGGAGAGCTGCTTGGCGGCCAGGTCAAACCCCGTCCAGCGTTTAGCCGGCCCATATTCCGCCCCGGGGCAGAGACCGGCGACCAGAGGTTCCGCCAAGCCTTCACTCTGCTGTTCTGGTCCCGCCCGCAGAGGGCCACCAAACCGCTGGTTTTCCTGTTCCAGAGGCTCACGTAAATTCGCTCCAATTCGATTCATGATGCGCAGGTAATGACCTTTTTCATGTTGCAAGGGAACCAGAACCGAAGGTTCGGGAACGATTTGATTCACGAAATAATCGCGCCAAGGCCGCGAATAACCGACCCGGCGCGGTATCCCGGCCAGCCAGGGTTCAATGGCGCTTCTGACGGAATTAGGAAACAGCACTGCCACTTCGAATCCGCCCCGGATTTTGGCAGCGACCCGAAAAATGGAGTCGCCGGGATCGATTGTGATGACTTGATCGATCTCAGGCATCAGGCGCCAGAAATCCGCCAGCTTCGATCGGGCCAGCACGGCGATTTGAATATCCGGTCTGCCCCGCTTTAGCCGTCGCACAGCCGGTGCACTCATCACCGCGTCTCCGAGCCAGTTGCTGGACCGTACCAGGACCCGAAATGGGGCCAGGCGCCAGGAGTTCTTCGGCACATAAACACCCCGTTTGTACTCGCGCAGCAGGAACTTCGGAGAGGGCGTCTTCCACCGCTGATGCAGCCAGAACCAATCGCTCGGCCGCTGGATGATCAACAACTCCAGCGCACGATTGATTCGATAGGACAGTTCTTCAACGGATGCGCCTTGTTTCGGCACAAACTCGCTGACAGCTACCCGCCATTTCCCGGGACCGACCGTAAAGATTGCCACCGGTAACAGTTCCGCATCGGTCTTCGTCGCCAGAATCGCCGGCAGAGGAGTGGTGGAAGCCAAGCGATTGAAAAAGGGCGTCCAGATTCCTTTATCTCCTGCGTGTTGATCCACCAGAATGCCCAACACTCCGCCTTCCTTGAGAATGTGCGTGCTTTGGGCCAGTCCATGTTGACGCTCGATCAATTCTAATCCCGTGCGTCCTCGACCCCGGCGGATATGCGCGTCGATAAACCGATTCGACAACGCGCGGTAAATGACGGCGTGTCTGCCGGCATGAACCAACCCGGCAAAGAAGATGAAGAGTTCCCAGTTGCCAATGTGATTGATTGCCCAGATTACACTCCTGGCGCCGCTGATTCGTTCCTTAGCCCGTTCGAGCTCTGAAATGTCGATATGCTTCCGGACCTCTGCCCAGGGCTTCTCCAGCAGCACGAAGGAACAAAGCAGATTAGCCAGGAGATCCTCGAAATGGCGTTTCGCGCAATGTTTGACTTCTTTGTAAGACCAATCGGGAAAAGCAATCTTGACGTTCCCCATCGCCAGGCGGCGGTAACCGCTAAGCAGGTAATATCCGAGCCAGCCGCCGAATCGACCTAGATGGAACGCCCAAGACAACGGCAAGCACCCAAGAACCCACCCAATCATGCGGTAGATGAGGTAGACGATAAAATCGCCTACGTCAGCGAGCCTCGACCGGAAATTGCTCATTCGATCGAGCTAATTTCTAGACGCAAAAAAACACAACTCAAGCATGCCAACTGTCTCTGGTTTGCTTCTTGCTCTCTGGTTTATTATCCACGCGGATGAAACTGCTGATGTATCGCTTTCAGGCGACTCCGATCGACATGGGTGTAAATCTGTGTCGTGGCGATATCCGCGTGCCCCAGTAATTCTTGAATAATCCGCAGATCCGCTCCGTGCGCCAGCAGGTGCGTGGCAAAAGAGTGTCGGAGGAGATGCGGATAGACATTGGTTTCCAGGCCGGCCAGCGCAGCAATTTCTTTCAAGATTTGCCAGATCCGCTGGGTGGTAAGTTTCTTTCCCTGCCTGGACAGAAAAACTTCATTCCCGGTTTTTGGGCTGATTAAACGCACTCGTTCCTGGACCAGATACTGGGAAACGGCCTCGCAAGCGATCCGGCCAACCGGTACCAGCCGGGTCTTTGAACCTTTGCCGATCACGCGAATCAGCCGTTCCTGCAGATTTAAATTCTCCAGGCGCGCACCGGCCAGCTCGCTGATTCGCAGGCCGCAGGCATAAAACAACTCCAGAATCGCCCGATCTCGCATTGGATACGGACGGCCTTGAAGATTGATCTCCAACAGATGTTTTACTTGCCCCTCATTCAAGGTTTCGGGCAAGAACCGCGCAAGGCGCGGCAGCGGTAGCAACTCCGCCGGATCCTGGTCATTCAGCGAACGCATTTTCAAAAACCGAAAGAAGATCTTCAGGGCAACCACAATCAATTTCATGGACCCCGGCGCAAGGCCTCTCTTCTTCTCTGTCGCGAGATATTCGGTTAACACGCTCAGCTCAACCTCGCGCGGAGAGGAAAACCGCTTCAGTTTCCCCGCCCAGTCCGCGAAGTTTTCCAGGGATCGCCTGGTCAGCACTTGATAATTCTCGGATAACCCGCGCTCGGTGGCCAGATAGAGAATAAAACTGTCGATGGCCTCGGCAAAGTCGATCTCCACTGAGCCAGCAGCCTAGCCTCCTTTCCTGGGAAAAGCACGTGTTTTGTTGCCGTGAGAACAGGTCCCAGCGCATGGGCTCGCCAAAAAACGACTTGCGATCCGGCAACTTCGTGCCAGCCTTGTTTCCCGTTCCTTACGCCTGCGGGCATAGCTTAATGGTAAAGCTCCAGCCTTCCAAGCTGGCTATGCGAGTTCGATCCTCGCTGCCCGCTGTCAATCAAGTTCCAGAGCCGATCCACATGGATTCAGAGCTCGCAAAAAGAGGCAAAGTAAGAATAAAGTAAGAAT
>JAFAKL010000125.1 GCA_019235445.1 Verrucomicrobiota bacterium
GGCGAGGGTGCATGCTGAGATCAGGAAGCCACCGAGCAGCTGGGATAGTCTCCGCGAATTTCTGCGAAGACCCAGATTTTGCAGGCGCTGCGTCCCGATCGATCGCAGCAGTGGAATCAGAAGCAGAAAGGCAGAGACCAAAACGGAACGATCAAAGAAACGCTGAAAATCTGTCTTCGCGAGGAACCCCAGGAACTTGGAATGAGCGGCGAACTGGCCGACCCAAAAAAGCCAGGGGGCAAGTGTTGCGCCCAGCACAACCGTTCCGAGCAGATAGGCGAGAATCTTAAGACCTGTGCTCAAGAGGACAAGGAATTAGCGTGGACGCCATCTCCCCGCAAACTAAGGTTCCAGTCATGCACAATCGGCACGTTTGGATCGTTCGCACACAGGAGGGGCTGAAGCGCGAGGTCCGCGTCATTAAAACGGGCGGTTCGTGGCGCTTCCAATCCAAATGCGCCGACGAAGAAGGCTGGACTTACTATGAGGACCCTCTAATGGCGGATCTCGAAGAGTTCCGGGAGGTTCTTTTTCGCAAATACCAACGGCGCCGAGCTGCTTACGAAGATGTTGTTTGGGCGGAGCAAGAATTGGTGCGGCGAAGAGAACTGCTCAGAGATTTCGAAAAATAACCTTCGGTCCGGGGCCCCGGCCGCTTGCGGCATTTGCGAAGGGACGATGCCGCAGATAGGTCGTCAAAACAAGTCGGCGGTCAGAAGACTGACCGCCATTTGCAATGCGAGACGGTGTGCTGAGATCCTAACGGTTCCGACGGAAGTCGCGCCCCCCTCGGCCGCGTGAGTCTTTATGACCCCCGCCGCCGCCGCGCGAGGGTTCGTTGCCGAAAAAGCGATCTTGCCGGGCTTCAGGCGGTCTGGCTTCATTGACCGTTAAAGGGCGATTATCAAGCGAGAAACCATTAAATCGGCTAATGGCGCCATTCGCTTCTTCCTGCGACTCCATCGTAACGAAGCCGAATCCACGGGATTTACCGGTGAATTTATCCTGGATGATTTTCACGTCTAGAACACTTCCGACTTGTGCAAAGAGATCCTGGAGATCGAGCTCAGTAGTCGCGAATGAGAGGTTACCAACGTACAGTTTAACGGACATTTCTTTAATTCCAAATTCAAGCCTCCTCGAGCAGGCGCGTCCGTCACTGGACCAAATACCAGCGCTTATTAAGAGCTGGCAGTTCCCCGAACGAAAAAGACTCTAATTGACCTGTACCGCCTACGGCAGGTTCGAACAGGTTTCAAGCAGCTTTTTCACAAATCATCCCCCCATGAGAACGAGACCGGAATGTCCATCTCAGAGCTGAGACTCTGCTGGACAGGGCAATTCAGAGCAATCTTTTCGAGTGTTGCACGTTGCGGATGATTCGCCGGCAGGGGGACCGTGACGAGAACTTCCAGCCGCCCGATTCGACGAACGGGTTGTGATTCCATGTGCTTCACGACCACGGCCTTTGTGCCATCGAGGTTGAATCCATGCCGCTGCGCATAAAGATCCATCGTCGTGGTCATGCAGGTCCCTAGCGCGGTGGCGACAAGGTCGGTCGGGGAAAACGACTCACCTCGACCGCCGTTATCGAGCGGCGCGTCGGTCTGCAAGCGGGTTCCAGATTGAGTGTGCACAGCCTCTGAATGGAGGCCGCCTGTATATTCGATCTCAATTTTGACCATAATTAAAGGTTAACTGGCCGCGGCCCAAAGGATCGCGATGAAAATGGGTCGGCGGCTGCGCTGCTCGTCGGTTACGTAACGATTGAGAGATGCGCCCATTAACGCCAGTCCGGCTCGGACCGCCTTGCCGGCGGCCCATTTCGATCGCAACGAATGGCATGTTATTTTGGCGAGAGTACACAAGATCAAAGCCCAAAAAATCGTTCAGCGTTTGCCGTCGTTTGAGCGAAGAAGGTTTCAAAGGTCAGGTTCCGAATCTTGGCGATGGCTATGGCAGTCTCCCGCACGAACGCAGGCTCGCAGCGTTTGCCCCGGTGTGGGACCGGCGATAGGTAGGGAGCATCGGTCTCCACCATGATCCGTTCGCTCGGGAGCAACCCGGCAACCTGGCGCAGCTCTTCGGCGTTCTGAAAAGTAACGATCCCAGTGAAAGAAATATAGTGGCCGAGGTCAATCGCTTCTCGCGCCTGCTCCAGGGACCCATTGAAGCAATGGAAAACGCCGTGAACATGCTCCGAATAAGGGCGGAGAATTTTCAGGGTGTCGTCCCACGCGTCGCGCTGATGGATGACCACATTTTTCGACTTGGTGGCGGCCAATTCCAGCTGCTGCTCGAAGGCGATCAATTGCGACGCCATCTCTGCGTCATCCTGCAGATCGGATTCGATGGTTTCCGTGGAGGCGGCGCCAAATGCAGCCTCACTGACCTCCTGCTCTCGCGTGCTGCTCGGCAAGCGATGATAATCCAGACCCGTTTCACCGATGGCAACGACCTTGGGGTGATCGGCTAATTGGCGCAAGTCCGAAATGAAATCTTCCGGTTCCGCACTCACAGAGGTCGGGTGGACCCCGACCGCCGCGTAAATCTCAGGATGCTGCTCCGCAAACTTAATGGCCTTGCGGCACGACGGCAGGGTTGTGCCGATCGCGACAATTCTCGAAACACCGGCTTCTTTCGCCCGACGGAGAACGGCCTCGAGGTCGGCGGCAAACTCCGGAAAATCCAGGTGAGCGTGCGTGTCAACCAGCATAAAAGCATTACCACTGGATCACGGAGCTGGCCCAGGTCAGCCCTCCGCCAAATACGACGAGAAGAATGTAGTCGCCGATTTTGAATCTGCCAGATCGATGCGCCTCATCGAGCGCGATAGCGACAGCCGCCGCCGAAGTGTTCCCGTATCTTTCCAGGTTCACATAGAATTTCTCCATGGGCAATCCCATCCTGTGAGCGATCGCTTCGATAATTCGCATGTTGGCCTGGTGCGGGATGACGCAGGCAATGTCGTCATATCTCAAGCCCGCCGCCTCCAAGGCGCGATCCGCTGCGTCAGACATGGCAGTCACAGCCTGTTTATAGGTCTCCTTACCCTGCATTTTGATGGTGTTGAGCTGCTGCCCAATGTTCTCCTGGGTGATGGGGTAACGGCTGCCGCCTCCCGGCATGAAGAGGATTTCCGCAAACTCGCCGTCGCTTCCCATGTGCGTCGCCACGACGCCATGGGAAGCTCCTCGATTCCGCAAAATAGCGGCGCCTGCTCCATCTCCGAACAAGACACAGGTGTTGCGGTCAGACCAGTTGACGATGGAGCTCAGCTTATCGGCGCCGATGATGAGGACCACATTGTAAACGTGCGTTGAAATGAACTGCTGGGCAATTTCCATCGCGTACAGAAATCCTGAACAGGCTGCAGACACGTCAAAGCAGGCGGCATGGACTGCTCCCAGTTTCTTCTGCACCCAACAGGCAGTCGCGGGAAAGAACATGTCCGGTGTCACCGTCGCCACGATAATCAGATCAATTTCCTCCGCCTTGACTGCAGCCTGGCTCATCGCAGCGAGGGCCGCTTCAGTCGCCATATCACTGGTCGCCTCTTCCGGCGCGGCGATCCTTCTTTCACGAATGCCGGTTCGCGTCCGTATCCATTCGTCGGTCGTGTCGACGACCTGCTCGAGTTCCCGGTTGGTGAGAATACGCTCGGGCACATAACTGCCGGTCGCAATAATAGAGACGGTCCTTCTTGACTTATCCGAAAGGCGTGGCTGGGGCGGCGATCTTCTCATTGTAGGACTGAACTTCCCTCACTATTTGGGGGTTTATCTCATGTTTGATGGACTCGGTGGCCACCCGGATCGCGTTCTTAATCGCCAAGGCCGAACTCGCCCCGTGAGCGATGATGCAAACGCCATTGACCCCAAGTAATGGCATGCCGCCATATTCCTCGTAATTGGTCTTTTTGCGGATCGACTTGAACGCCCCTTCGGCGAGCTTTGCCCCGAGTCTCCGGAGAGGATTCAGGAAGAGTTCGTGTTTCAGCCAGGAAAATATTGCGTGTGCGATCGCTTCCGAAGTCTTGAGCACTACATTGCCGGTGAACCCGTCGCAGACCACCACATCACTCGGATTCTCAAATAGATCGTGCCCTTCAATATTGCCGCGAAAATTGAGGCTGCTCACTTTGAGCAGCTTGAACGCTTCCTTCGTGACATCGTTGCCCTTGGTGTCTTCTTCGCCAATGGACATGAGCGCCACGGAGGGATTCTTGTAGCCGAGGACATGCTTGGAAAAAACGGAGCCCATAATGGCAAACTGGACCAAATTATCGGGAGTCGAATCCGGGTTTGCGCCGCCATCGATCAGGACAAAAATGTTTCGTTGACTCGGCAACAGGCAGGCGACCGCGGGACGTTCGATCCCCTTGAGAGTTCTGAGTTTGAGCACACATGCTGCGACGGCAGCCCCGGTGTGTCCGGCGGAAACGACTGCGTGAGCGGATCCATTTTTGACTAGATCCACCGCCCGGCAGATTGAGGCATCTTTCTTGTGGCGGACCGCCTTCGCGGCGGAATCCTGCATCGAGACCACTTCTGACGCCTGGTAGATTTCCACTCTCGGATCCTGGAAGTCGAGACGCTTGAGCTCATTCCCGATTGCTCTAGTGTCGCCAACCAGAAACAGCTTTTCGATCTCCGGGAGTGCTTTGAGTCCGAGCACCGCTCCTTCGATGATACTTCCAGGAGCGTAATCACCACCCATCGCGTCTAGGGCAATCCTCATACCGCATTGACTTCAGCGTCCCGCCGAAGATTCTCGTAGGATGGCTGCTTAACGCAATTGGAGGTCTCGATCAACAGGAAAACGCTCTTTCGGGTTCCCCAGGGTGCTTGGGAATGTTTAAGCGACGTCGATCGTCAGGATCTGCCGTCCCCGATAATAGCCACAGGATGGACAAGCCGTGTGGTCGCGCACCCGACTTCCGCATTGGGGACATCTGGTCAACTGGGGTGCGTGCCATCGATTGGCGGCCTTTCGAGTGCGCAAACGCATCTTGGATGTTCTTCTTTTTGGTACTCCCATGCTAAGTCATTTCCTTCGGTTGAGATTTAAGTGGTCGAGTGCAGCCCAGGCATTCGATGCCTTGGGATCCTCTGCGACGTCCAGATATTTCAGCCGCGGACCGACGCACTTAGTCTTCCGGTCCCAATCGCAATGCGGATGTACTGGAAGAGCGAGGAGAATATCCTCTCGGACCCACGGCGTCAAGTCGACTAACTCGGGGCCTGACAGCTCGATCTGAGCTACAAAGTCCCGAACGCAAACTGGGAAGACAAATCGCTTTAGACAGCTGACACACTCCAACCCAACATTCATTGCGAGTCTGCCCGTCACCAACATACTGGATCCGGAAACTCCGATATCCAGTGAGTATTCGAGAGGTCCTGAAGGCCGAATCTGATTTTCCCCTAGTTCCAGAATGTCGGTTGCTTCTTTGCCTTCGAGGTGAATCCCTGCCGCAGGAATCTGCTTCAGATGTACTTTCATGATTGTTACCTCCTCCCTGGCCTTGCCTTTGGCGTCGCCGCGTCCGGCAGGCCGAGGCTCCTCCGTGCCAAAAGCCTAGGTTCAGCCTTCGGCTGCGGAAAGGTTGATCCCAACGCTGACTGAGAACTTCTTCGCCAGCGCCTGGACTACGCAGTCTGGCACAAACAATTCGACGTTGCCACCTAATCGAGCAATTTCTTTCACGATCCTTGAACTGATGTAGGTGTATTCTTCCTTGGGCATCATGAAAATGGTCTCCACTGTTGGCTCCATCTTCCGATTCATCAGGGCCATCTGAAATTCGAACTCGAAATCCGAGACTGCTCGCAGCCCGCGGACAATCGCCAACACCTTTTCCTCCTTGGCAAAATCGACCAGCAACCCGTCCAACCTGACAACGCGCAAATTCGGAATGTGCGCGCACGTCTCTTGAAGCAGTCGGATCCTTTCGTCGATCGAAAACAGAGTCGACTTGTGCTTTTGATCATTCATCGCCACGGCCACTATCAGCTTGTCGAACAAGGTGCCTGCCCGCTGGATGACGTCCAGGTGCCCATTCGTTACCGGGTCAAAGCTTCCTGGGTAGATTGCGGCGCGCATCGGCGAAACCATTCTAAAACTTATTCCCACTCGATCGTACTTGGCGGCTTAGTCGAGATATCGTAGCACACTCGATTGATCCCTTTTACTTCGTTAATGATTCTCGTCGAAATACGCGCGAGGATTTCGTACGGGACTCGGACCCAGTCAGCGGTCATCCCGTCCTGACTTTCTACGATGCGCAACGCGATGCAGTTTTCATAAGTTCTCCGGTCGCCCATCACTCCGACCGACTGGATGGGCAGAAGCACGGCGAATGACTGCCAAACTTTGTAATACCAGTCCGTCGCCTTCATCTCATTGACTACGATTTCGTCAGCCTGGCGAATGATCTCCAGCCGGTCTTCGGTGACGTCGCCCAGGATGCGGACGGCCAATCCGGGTCCGGGGAAAGGTTGGCGAAAGACAATCTCGCGCGGTAATTCCAGCTCCAGGCCAACTTGCCGAACCTCGTCCTTGAAGAGCTGCCTGAGAGGCTCAAGGAGTTCAAAATCCATGGTTTCAGGCAGCCCGCCAACGTTGTGATGGCTCTTGATGAGAGCGGCTGGATTCCCGGAGATCGAAACGCTCTCGATCACATCCGGATACAACGTTCCCTGGGCGAGAAAACGGTAGTGGCCTTGACCGGACTCTTCCGCTTTCAGTTCCTTAGTCGTTTCCTCAAAGACGCGGATAAACTCGCCGCCGATGAGTTTGCGCTTTTTTTCAGGATCTGTGATTCCTCGGATCAGATGAAGGAAGCTTAGGGTAGCGTCGACATACTTTAGCCGGATATGAAAATGTCCTCGGAAGATTCTCTGAACGGTCTCTGGTTCTCGCGAACGGAGCAGGCCGTTATTCACAAAGATGCAGGTCAGCTGGTCACCGATCGCCCGGTGAATGAGAGCTGCAGCGACCGAGGAATCAACGCCACCGGAAAGGCCGAGAACGACCTTGTCGTCGCGAACCTTCCTCCGAATTTCGGAACAAGTTTGCTCGATAAAAGAAGCCATTGTCCAATCGGGCGAACAGCCACAGGCTCTATAGAGAAAGTGTTCCAGAATATCTTTGCCCAGCGGTGTGTGCGCGACTTCCGGGTGAAACTGCAGTCCGAATAGTGATCTGCGGCGATTCTGAATCGCCGCATAGGCCGAATTCTCTGTCGTACCGATCGTTTCGAATCCTGGCGGGATCTGGGCGATCTTGTCTCCGTGGCTGTTCCAGACCTGCAGCTTCGAAGGCAACCCCTCGAAGAGGAGACTGGTTCCTGTGATGCTTAAGGTGCCGGCACCGTATTCCCGATGATCGGAGAACTCGACGCAGCCCCCGAGATGGTACGCCATGAGCTGAATCCCGTAACAGATTCCAAGAACCGGTAATCCCATCCGCAAGATTTCAGGATCGATTTGTGGCGCGTCTTTGGCGAAGACGCTGGCAGGCCCGCCCGACAGGATAATCCCGCGCGCTCCGGTCTCACGAACGGGGCCCGGACCAACGCTGAAAGGCAAGATCTCCGAATAGACCCGACTTTCGCGCACTCTGCGGGCAATCACCTGCGTATATTGCGAGCCAAAATCAAGGATAACGATCTTCGAACCTCGAAACGTATCGCCGCTCATCGGAACTTGGCAGTGGCCAGGGTCAGTTTGCAGTTGAGACTTGAAGGGCCGTGCGGGTTCCATTTCGGCGGGTTCCATTTCGGTAAGAGATTAATCGAAGCGGGTAGAAATGGAAAAGGAGAGATGACGACAGTATACTTGTCGGGGGGTCACTCCAAACTTGAAGTTGTGCCATTAACCAGTGTCAGTGGTCGGTGGAATTAGAAAGAACGGAACAAACTATTTGGCCAACAACGCCGCGAAATGAAAAAATATCAGCTTCGAGGCATTCGATTCCGGGCTGATACTGACAACCGACCAATTCCTTTTGTGCACGAGAGACGCCGATCCAAGATTATTCCTGCATCTCTGCTCCTCGAAGCTTATTGCACTGGGATATTTCCGATGGCGATGGAGAACGGAGAGATCGCCTGGTTTTCGCCTGATCCTCGCGGAATTATCCTGCTTGACGCGTTTCACATTCCTCACGGTCTCAGGCGCAGTTTGAAGAAGGGCATGTTCCAAATCCGGTTCAACACGGCATTCGAAGAGGTTATCAGAGCCTGTGGGGAGCGCGCAGAAACCTGGATTAGCGAAGAAATCATCGGCAGCTACCTCAATCTGCACAGACTTGGCTTCGCTCATTCGGTGGAAGCATGGTTAGAAAATGAATTGGCGGGCGGTCTCTATGGAGTGAGCGTTTACGGCGCCTTTTTTGGGGAATCGATGTTCCACAGGGCGCCAGAAGCCTCCAAAGTCGCACTGGTGGGACTGGTGAATCGCTTGAACGAAAGAGGCTACCGTTTGCTCGATACACAATACGTGACGAATCATCTTACAACCTTCGGGGCGATCGAAATATCTCGAGCGAAGTATATGCGACTATTGAAGCAAGCCCTTGCGTTGGATTGCAAGTTTGTTTGAACGGGGACGCGGGCGATTAGGGCCTGCGTCCGTTCGGTTTGTCGCGGCTAAGGACGAGAGCAGTCCCTCATGCATGGCCATCATCTCAATTCATGATCTCCGGGTAGTTCGAGGCGGGATAGAAATCTTGAAGGGCATCCACTGGGAGGTTGCTGCCAAAGAGAACTGGGTCATTCTTGGACCGAATGGTTCCGGTAAAACGACTTTGCTTAGTTGCGTGACCGGGTATGTGACGCCCTCTGCCGGAACAATCGAGGTTTTAGGCAAGAAGTACGGACAGTCTGACTGGCGCGAGCTTCGAAAGGAGGTCGGTCTCGTCAGTTCTGGAATTCGGCATTGGATCGAAGATCAGCAGACAGCGCTTGATGTGGTGGCAAGCGGTCGTAACGCGGAGCTAAACCTATGGCACCCGGCAGCAGGAGCCTTGCTCCGGGAGGCCCGCAAGAGCCTCCGGCAAGTGGAGTGTGCTAACCTCGGCAACCGGCCCTGGGCATTTCTCTCCCAAGGAGAACGACAACGGGTCTTAATTGGCCGGGCCTTGATGGCCCGGTATCGAAGTTTGATTCTCGATGAACCGTGCGCCGGTCTCGATCCGGTGGCACGTGAGCGGTTCCTGCAATTTCTCAGTCGCCTTGCTTCGTCGGCTAAAACGCCGAACCTGGTTTTTGTGACTCATCACGTGGAAGAAATTTTGCCCTGCTTCGACCGGGCGCTGCTGCTCCGGGCGGGCGAAATTCTTTTGCAAGGACCGATCGGAAAAGTGATTACCTCCAAGACGATGAGTCAGGCCTTCACCGCGGCGATTACGGTGCTCAAGCGGGAGGGGCGATTCCAGCTGCGATTCCGACAAGAATGAGGGCCCGCGACAACCGGGAGCGGCCTTAGAACCGAACCGCTGTCACTTAAAGAAACGTCTGGTCTTTGGTTTTTACGACTGTTCGCCTGCGTGGTAGCTCGCACAAGTTGATTTTTGACAAGCTGAGGACCATGGATGGTTACGACAGGCTCGGCGCGCCTGGTCGAAGGCAAGGCCAATGACGCCAAAAGCACGAAGAGAATAAAACCCGAATGCCACTGCAGGAATCATAATGTTAAAGATCCGCTTTTCGATCTTTCTGGTCTCACTAACCCTTGCGGCTTGCGGTCAAAAGCAGACTGTGAACCCACCAACAGCTCCTAAGAACGTCTTGGTGACAAACGTGCGGGCCATGGATGTACCCGTTCAGCTCCACGAGTTCGGACGGCTCTCCTCTCCCGAGTCCGTGAATGTGCAGCCCCAGGTGAATGGGAGAATTACGGAGGTCCACTTCGTCGAAGGACAAGACGTGAAGAAGGGGGACCTGCTCTTCGTCATCGATCCTCGACCATTCCAAGCGCAGTTGGAGCAGTCGCAGGGGCAACTGAAGTCGGATCAGGCGCAACTGGAGTTAGATCAAAGAAATCTTCAGCGCGATGAACAGACTGGAGCGGGGCGCTTCGTTTCAGCCCAGCAGATTGACACCGATCGCGCCCAGATCGAGAACTTCCAAGGGGCCGTCGCAAAAGATCAGGCCGCGATCGCTCTTGCCAAACTGAACCTCGAGTACTGCTATGTTCGGTCTCCGGCGGACGGACGCACTGGCCGACGGCTGGTGGATGTCGGAAACTATGTCGCTGTCGGTGGAGCGACCCTGGTCAATATCCAGCGGCAGGATCCGGTGTACGTCGATTTCACGATTTCAGAGAACGACCTTGAACAACTTCGTGCAAACATGATGGGAGGAGACACGCTGAGTGTCGCTGTGGTGACGCCGTCCACCCCCGATGTTTCCAAGGCGGGTACACTCAGCTTCCTGGATAATAGCGTCTCGACGCAATCAGGGACAGTTATGCTCCGGGCAACCATTCCGAACCCAGACCGGTATCTGTGGCCAGGCCAGTACGTGAATGTCACGCTGACCCAGCAAATTCTGAAAGGCGCGACCGTTGTCCCCAGCCAAACGGTGCAGATGGGAGGAAAAGGCAACTATCTATTTGCGGTCAAGCCGGACAATACGGTCGAACAGCGGGTAGTCACTCAGGGTGTCAGATACAAGGACGTGGTCGTTGTTTCAAAGGGAGTGCAGGCGGGCGAGACCGTCGTTGTGGAAGGTCAACTCGCGTTAGGAAATGGCATGAAGGTGAATCCTGAGGAATATCCGTGGCCCGCCCCATCGCCGTCGCCTTCTGCAGCAGGCCTCACTGAGAGCGATAAACAAAAGGAGCCGGCGTCAGGCCCTAAGCAGGAGAGTGCGTCCGAGAAGGCAATGCCGGCACTATGAACTTTTCCGAGCTTTTCATTCGGCGTCCGATCATGACGCTGCTGCTGACCATCAGCATTACCGCTTTCGGAATTCAGGTCTTCAGACAGTTACCAGTGAACGACCTTCCTGCAGTCGACTATCCAGTCATTCAGGTCAGCGTGACCTATCCGGGGGCAAGCCCTGAGACGATGGCAAACACGTGCGCAACGCCGCTGGAAAAGCAATTTCTGCAGATTCCGGGCTTAGATATCGTGACATCGAACAACCAAACCGGGCAATCCACCCTGGTTCTGCAATTCTCTTTGGATAAGAGACTGGGCGATGCTGCTACCGACGTCCAAGCCGCGATATCACGAGCGCAGGGCTTTTTGCCGACGGACCTTCCGCAACCGCCCTCGTTTCAGAAAACAAATCCCAACGATCAGCCAATCTATTATATCGCTCTAGTGAGCGATACGATGACGGAAGGGGACTTGTACGATTACGGAAACACTGAGCTCGGCCAGCAGATCGCGATCATCAACGGGGTGAGTCAGGTTCAGGTCTACGGCGCTAGATCAGCCATCCGGATTAAGGTCCAAGTGAATAAACTCTCGTCGCTTGGTCTGACGATGACGGACGTGACGAGCGCAGTTGCACAAAGCACGGCCTATCTGGGGGCGGGCCAGTTAGATGGCACGAATCGGACCTATCTGCTGTTTCCGAACGGTCAATTGTCCACTCCTCAGCAATACGAAAATGTTATTATCGCCCGTCCAAACGGGCAACCGGTTTACCTCAAGGATGTCGCAAGGGTGGTGAAAACCGTGCAGGACGAACGGATCAGCAGAAATTTCTGGTCACGTGACTACGGCGAGGCACCGGCGGAAGTGGTCTTGGCGGTTAGCCGCCAGGCGGGCGCGAATGCGGTCGAGGTTGCGCAAAAGGTCAAAGACCTGCTGCCTCAATTCCGGCAACAGTTGCCCGGTTCCGTCCAATTGATTCCATTGTACGATCGTTCCAAGACGATTATTGCTAACGCCAATGACGTCGAAACCACGTTGATGATCGCCTTTGTACTGGTCGTCATGGTGATTTTTGCCTTCCTGGGACGAGCGACAGACACCTTCATCCCGGCGGTGGCGTTGCCTCTCTCCATGCTCATCACGTTCCTGATCATGGGGGCTCTAAACTTCAGCCTGAATAATTTGACTCTAATGGCACTGACGTTGGCCATCGGGTTCCTGGTCGATGATGCCATCGTCTTTCTCGAAAATACGGTCCGCCTGATGGAATCTGGCCAGGAACCAATGGAGGCGGCGATTAATAGCGCCCGGCAGATCACGTTTACAATTATCGCCATGACCGTCTCGCTGGCCGTGGTGTTTCTTCCGTTGGTGATGGTGACCGGTATTATCGGTCGTATTTTCCGGGAGTTCTCGGTCACCATCATCGTGGCGATCTTTGCTTCGGGCATCGTCTCAATCACGCTGACTCCGATGATGTGCTCGCGGGTTCTCGGTCCGCGAGGCGAGGGGAACCGGACCTGGATGGAACGGACAGTTGGAAGTCTGTTCGAGCGGATCACTGGTGCATATGGTCGAAGTCTTTATTTCTTCCTGCACCATCGTTGGATTTCGGCGATCACGTGGGCAGGCTGCCTTGCTCTCACGGTCTGGGTTTTTGATCAGCTGCCAAAGACCTTCATCCCAGCCGGTGACAGTGGCTTTATCCGTGGGTTGGTTCTGTGCCAGGAGGGAATTTCGCCCGACCGGATCAAGGTATTGCAAAAGGAAGTCGATGCGGTCCTACGCAAGAATCCAGCGGTCGAGGAAACGTTCACTCTCGCTGGCTTCTCGCAGGGATTGCCTTCCAACCAGATGCTGGCGCTCGCTTTCCTGAAAAATGTCAGCCAGCGCCCGCCGATCAACCAGGTCATTAGTCAAATCGTTCCACAGCTTTCGCAAATCCCAGGCATTATCCCATTACTTCGACCGGATCCAGTTCTCCAGATCAGTACCGGCGCGACAAAGAACAACCAAGGGCAATATGCGTTTGCGATTTCTGGGGTCGATGCGAATCAAGTCTATCAATCCGCCGCAAAGATGTTAGCCAAGTGCCGGCAGTTTCCCGGGTTCGCAGCCATCTCCTCGGATTATTTTGGGAATACCCCGAAGCTCAACGTTGATCTGCACGATCTGCAGTTGCAGTCCTACGGACTGACGAACGTGAACGTAGAGCAACTTCTAAAAAATGCTTATTCACAGAATTACACCTATCTCATTAAAACGCCGATCGATCAGTACCAGGTGATCGTCGAAACGGAGGATAAACAACGGAGCGAGCCAAGGGATGTCAACCGCCTTTACTACAAGCCTGCGGGCGCGCAGAATATCATTCCAAACCAGACGGTCACTGACCCGCAGGCATCGGTCGGTCTGTTGTCCGTGAACCATATCAACCAATTCCCGGCAGTAACTTTGTACTTCAATTTGAAACCTGGAGCGGCGACTGGGGATGCGACCCAATTCATCCAGCGCACGGCAGCAGAAGTCCTTCCGCCGACGGTTCGCGGACAGCTCCAAGGGGAGGCGCAGACCTTTGCTCAGACGTTTTCGCAGCTGGGGGGCTTGCTTTTCGTCGCTGTCTTCATCATGTACGTCATCCTTGGCATCCTGTACGAGAGCTGGTTCCATCCGATCACCGTGCTGTCCTCGTTGCCAGTGGCTACGGTCGGAGGGTTGCTGACCCTGCTGCTGTTTCACTCCGAGCTCTCCCTTTACTCCTATATCGGCATGTTCATGCTGATCGGAATCGTAAAGAAAAATGGAATCATGATGGTCGATTTCGCGGTGGAACAGCGCAGAGCTGGGAAGACTCCGGTCGAAGCGGTGCATGAGGCGAGCGTCGAGCGCTTTCGTCCGATCATCATGACGACCCTGGCCGCCCTGATGGGTGCGATTCCCATTGCATTAGGCTTTGGTGCGGACGGAGCATCGAGGAGACCTCTCGGCCTGATCCTTGTGGGAGGGTTGATTGTTTCACAGTTGATCACCTTGTACGTGACTCCCGCCCTTTATCTTTACATGGAAGCTTTGCAGGAAAGGCTTAACCATCTGTACGCAAAGTTGTTCAACTCGGGCAAAACGAAGAAGCACGACCTGGCGGCGGCGCATTGACCGGTTTTCGGGGCCACGCCGGCCCCTCTTTAATTATTGTTTTTTAACTTCGTCGATCGAGGTGATTTTCCAATCGCCACGACTGACCGGGACGACTCGAAGTTGTAAAACCGATCGGCCTTTGGTGACCTTGGAACCTTCTTGCTGGGTCCATCGGACCGGTTGCTCGATCACAAAAAAACCGCCGTTCACCGGACCCGTCGCAACGGCAGGTCCCGTTATTTCGGATCTTTTGGTCTGTTGATTGCGATGTTGCCTCCGGGTAGCGGCTTCTACGCTGGCCAGACTCAGATCTCCCTCACCGTAAAAATGCACGGAGTCCGCAAAGAAGCGATGCTCTTGGGCGACGTCGCCGATGTCATTCGTTCGAACGAAATCGGAAGCGAATCGTTGCAGATTCTTAGAAAGATCTGCCGATTGCGGATCATGATCCCCGTTGGTCTGGTCGATCGTCGATCCGGCTTTGTTTCCTGTCGGTGAGGCACTCTCCCGGTTCACGCTCCTCAGGAGTGATACGTTTCCAGAAGACTTTGCCGCCGCTCTGGCCAGGAATTGAACCGCAATTGGCTTATTCTTCGAGGCGGGGCTTCTCGGATGGTTTTCACTCGTCTGAGGGGAGGGCGTCATCCCGCCGTTCGGCTTTCGCTCTTCAGATTGGCTGGATGACGCGCCGACCAGTTGGGCTGCCGTCGTCTGATCGACCGAAGAAACAGCGGGACTTGGCTTTGGCGGGTGAGGAGCGGAGGACGCCGGCAGCATTGCGACGGCCACGGGAACGAGCGGGGTTCCCGTTTTCACCCAGCCCGGCCCACCCTGGTAAGCGGGAACCGGATCGCTCGGCGACATCACAGCTTGGCGCTTGGCGGTTAGGGTTCCAACCAAGTGTTTTGCTAAATCAATTTGAGGGGGGTCTATGAGCCCAGCGGCGAGCGCGGCGTTAAACCGTTCTTCAGATAGTCGCGGATTCGTTGATTCGTTGAGCGATTCGGACGCACGCGGACCTGGGAGCCGATAGGAAGAATCAGGCCGGCTAACCTCTGGCCCTTGATCTGCAGCGGAATATTGGTCGACCCTGCTAGATTGCTCCCCGCTGGGACCGACTAAAGATTTGTCGGTGCTCGAAACGAATTCGTAATCCTCAAGGAGAAGTTTCCAACCAGCTGGGACCGCGAGGCAAACGGCTAGAATAGCCAAAACCCGCCTGCACCTCGTGGCGGCGCGCCGAGGGAATGTACATCGCGGTATGGGAACTGATCGTTTCATACACGAGGTGATACGATGAGAGAATCGGCCGAAACGCCGCTATTCTGCATATCCTAAATATTGCGCGGGATCGAGCGTTTTCTTTTGCTTTCATACCGCTTCCAAATTTCGCGGCTACAGCCGAAAGTAGCAGAGGCTGATAGTCCTCCGGTACAGGACAAGCTCACTCGTGTTCGGTCTCGCTGTGCAGGCGGCCATGTTTTCCGAAACTTTCAGCGATGCCCGGGGCTGCCTGTGCTGTTCCGATCAGGTCGGCGGTTTCAGTGGAATTCTCCCGCGGCGTCAGTTTGACGCCGACAAGCTTGCTGATCCCGTGTTCTTCCATCGTCACGCCGTATAAGATATCCGCTTTTGCTATCGTTCGTTTGTTGTGGGTGATGACAACAAACTGACTTTGATGGACGAAGCGGTCCAGGAGCTTTGTGAACCGGCGAATATTCGACTCGTCCAGCGGAGCATCCATTTCATCAAGTACGCAGAATGGGCTCGGCTTGACCATATAAATGGCAAAAAGAAGCGAGACCGCAGTCATCGTCCGTTCGCCTCCGGACAGGAGCGAGATCGACTGGAGCTGCTTACCCGGCGGTCTGGCAATAATTTCGATTCCGCTTTCCAGGGGGTCCAGATCATCGACGAGCAGGAGATTTGCTTTTCCCCCACCAAATAGTTCGGCAAACATCTCTTGAAAGTTTTTCCTGACCTGTTCGAACGTTTCTGCGAAAAGTTCCTTCGTTGTGGCATTGATCTTGTGGATGACGGCGAGCAGCTCGCTTTTTGACTTCACAAGATCTGCGTGCTGATCCTCAAGAAACTTCAGGCGGTCTTCCAATTCATCGTATTCCTGGATAGCCTCCAGGTTGACCGGTCCCATCGCGTCGAGCCGTTCAGTCAGTTCGGCGATAGCAGTTTGCACAAATTCCCAGTCGATCTCCCCGTTCGGTGCGGAACTTGACGCCGGCTGCAATGCGTCAGATGCGTCGGTTACATCACTGGGTCGTTCCAGCCGTTTACGCTGTTCGCGCAAGCAGACCTGAAATGCATACCAGTCGGACTGAAGGCTGGATAGATCAACGTGGTAGCGCTGGGTCACATGCTCGTGGATGTGTTCCAGCCGGAGGTTCCATTGCATCATTTTCACCTCGTGCTGTCCTCGCATTTCATAGCAATCGCTCAGTTGCTTGCGCAGATGTCGCAGGTTCCGATCGACGGCGTCGAGGGCCTCGACTTGCTGTCCTCGGTCCTGTTGAAGGCGGCCCGCATATGCCTCCGTTTCCGCCTGCTGGAGCTGGAATTGGTCCATCCTGGCGCGCAAATCGACGTTTTCGCTGGTGAACTGTTCGACGCGCGCACCGTAGTTGGCGATATCTCTCTGGCGATTGACGATCAAGTCCTTCAATTCTGCCAGGCGGACCGCTATCGGCTGGCGTTGCCGCTGAAGGTTTTCCTTTCGCTGGCGATCCGTCGCCACTCTAACTCTGAGTTCATGCAAAAGATCGACCAGATTCTCCTCGTCGCGGCGCAAGGATTCCACGGCGGTAAGAGCAGTCGCCAGCTCTGCTTGGAGTTTCCTCAGGTCTTTGTTGGTGTCATCAAGCTCATGTTCGATGGTATTGACCAGCTCGGTGGCTGTGTCCAGACGCTGGCGAACATTGTCCCGCTCCCAATTCAAGCTCTTGACTCTTCCTGCCGCTTCTCGCAACTCCCGGTCCAGAAGAGAGAGTTGGCCCTGTAACGTGGAGGCGTTGACTTGCAGCCCTTGTGAGATATCACGCTTCTCCTGCACCGTACGCTGGCAGATCCCAAGCTGATTGAGCAGCTGTTCCTTTCCTGACTCCAGGTTCTGAACCGTTAAACGGAGGTGAACAGACTCCTCTTCAAGTTCGCGGATTTGAGTCTTCCGCTGCAGGATAGAATTGTCACTGTCGCCGTTGAAGCCGGCGAAAATGACGCCGTCGCGGGAAATGTATGCTCCGCTCAGAGTGGCGACGGCGAGGTCAGGATTGTTCTTCTTGATCACAAACGCTGTCGTCAGGTCGGCAGCCAGCGCCACGTTGTCGAGCAAACGGGTTATCAGTGGGCTCACTTCGGGTTCAGACTCGATCTGATCGAGAGCCCAGGAGATGGCACCGTCAGGCAGGGACTGCCGTTGCATGTCGTTGTGGTCTGGAAGATGCGGCACAGGGACGATGGCCGCGCGGCCGATCTTTTTTTCAGCGAGATGAATCGCGATCGATTGTCCGACGAGAGGCTCCTTGACCAGGACGGCCTGCAGATGGTGTCCAAGTGCGGCTTCAATAGCCCCGAGATATTCGTTCTTCACTTCGATCAAATTGGCCAGCGCTCCGATGATCGCCGCGCGATAAAGCTGCGGATTGTCGAGACCCCTCAGGACAGTTTGCGTTCCGGCGCCCAGTCCAGCGCCTTCCTTGTTCAACTGCTTAAACAGTTCCAATTTGGACTCGCGGTCGGTTAACGTTCGCTGGTTTGCGCCAAGGTCGCTCTCCATCTGCTGCAGTTCCTTTTGGATGGTGGCAAGTTCGTGCTCGGTATCGTTCAATTCATCGCGGTTGCTCTGTACTCTTGCCCTGGCCAGTTCGAGTTCGTTTTCGGTGCGCGAGACCAGATTGCCAATCTGATCTTTAGTCGCTTCCGTCTCCTTCAACTCTTGCTGCAGAAGCTCCAGTCTCGATTCACCGGCTTCCTTTTGACTGAGCGTACTGGACAAATCGCCGCGAAGCGCCGCAATCCGGCTTTCTCGATGTTGGACCTGAGCGCGAAAATCCTGAGTGGATCGCTCGACCTCTTGACGTCGCGATCGGAGTTGAGTCGCCTGCTCCTGCCGTTCCTGGAGTTGTTCTTCTTCCCTGACGAGCGACTCGCCGAGGGCGCTTAACAGCCGGTCGGTCTCTTGTAGTTGGCTTTGCTGGACCTGCAGCTTCTCTTGAGCCGCCGAAACATCGGCTTGGTATTGCTCCCGTAAGCTGCCGGCCTCGTCGATCCGCTCCTTGTTGAAGTCAATCCGCGCAGAGGCAGAATTAATCTGGCTTATCAGTGCTTGACCTCGCTGGCGCGCGGTCGCGATCTGGTCCTCCAAGAGATTTATTTGCTCGCGTTGCCGACCTAGACCGAACTCGTGCGATTCAACCTGTTCTTGCAAAGACCGCTGAATGTCACGGAGCCGTTCGATTTCATTTCCCGCCTCACTGATCGCTCTTTGGATATCTTCCTTCGCCTTGCCACTGAAATGAGTGTCCAAAGTCAGGAGATCGTCGAAAAGCGCTTTGTATCGGCGGGCCTTCCCGGCCTGGCGCTGAAGTGAGCCGATTTGACGCTTCACTTCTTTCATAATGTCGGCCAGGCGAACCAGATTCGCTTCCGCGTATTCGAGTTTGCGCAAAGCCTCTTTCTTTTGCGCCTTGTATTTGGTGATTCCGGCGGCGTCTTCAAAAATGGTCCGTCGATCTTCTGGTCGGGAACTGAGGATAAGGTCGATCTTGCCTTGCTCCATGATCGAGTAGGCGGTGCGCCCGATCCCAGTATCCATCAGGAGCATCTGGATATCTTTCAGTCGGCAAGCCGTCTTATTAAGGAAGTATTCAGACCGTCCGTCCCGGAAAACGCGGCGCGAGATCCGGACCTCATTGTATTCGGTCCCGAGATCCTTTTCGCAGTCAGCGAACGTGAGGGAGACTTCCGCCATGCCAACTGCCTTTTTGCTGTCCGTCCCGCTGAAAATGACGTCCGACATTTCGCCTCCGCGCAGGGCTTTGGGCGACTGCTCGCCCAGCACCCACCGGACGGCATCGAGCAGGTTCGATTTCCCGCAACCATTTGGTCCAACGATCGCTGTTACGCCCGGATGAAAAGTGAGCACCGTTTTATGGGCAAATGATTTGAAGCCGATCAGTTCAAGCGATTGCAGATACATGAAAAGGATGGCTGGTAAGGTAATGGGAGAACAACGCCCTGACAAGCTGAAAGCTCAATCCGTTGGGTACGAGTCCGGCAGAACCTCAACATGTTGGGGCGGACAGGTGATGCTCCTCCCTTTTCAAATTGCCGCAAACTCGCCGAGTAGGGCTGGAGACGCGCCGCCTGAATCCTGTCGCCTCTTG
>JAFAKL010000328.1 GCA_019235445.1 Verrucomicrobiota bacterium
TCCGATGAGAGATATAGGCAATCGCAACACCCTCTTTCGCCAATGTTCGAATGACCTGAAACAAGCGCTCCGTCTCGTTAATGGACAACGCCGATGTCGGTTCATCCATGATCAGGATTCGCGCCTTTGCTACCAGGGCTTTGGCAATATCGAGCAGTTGCTGCTCGCCGACCCGCAGTTTGGCGATCGGTTGATCGATGCGGCCATGAAAATCCAAACGACGCAGCACCTCGCCGGCTGCGCAGACCTGTTGTTCCCGGTCCACCATAAATAAGGAGCGAACTTTTTCCTGGCCGAGAAAGATGTTCTCGTCCACGGCGAGTTCAGGAACCAGGCTGAGTTCCTGCTGAATCATGGCGATGCCGGCTCTCGTTGCCTCGCGGGGAGAAGCCATTCGATGTAGCTGTCCGGCCACGTAGATCTCCCCATCATACTGGTCGATCAACCCGGCTGCTATCTTCATCAGGGTCGATTTGCCCGCACCGTTTTCGCCCATCAGCGCATGGATCTCACCGGCCCGCAGCTCGAAATCGACCTTCTTCAGGACAAGGGTTGGCCCGAAGCTTTTGGAAATTCCCCGCATCCGCAGAGCTGCCTCACTCGGTGCTTTGGTCTGTTCAGCTGTGGCAAGCATAGAATCCCGGACGAGAAGGCAACAAAGAGGAAAGTGGACCGCGAGCGAAATCAAAGTGATTCCACCGGGCGAATTATCTTTCCACGAAAGCCACCGATCTACTTTTCTGGGGAGTTAGCCACCAATCTTACATCGACTTAAAGTCGGCGTCGATAACCGACTTAGCCTCGCATCGTCTACGACCATCCGGCAACGACGCAAGTAACGACACCTGCGACACCTGCTCCAACCAGCATCAGTTCGATGAACGCCTCCACTCGGGAACGAACCTCGTCGCCCCGCGAAAAACGGGCGGAAATCAGTTCGATCTCCCTGCCTGGGCTAATGAAAGGAACGATCTTGTTCTTAGTTTCCATGCTCGGCCTCGGCACTCACCGTTCACTGTTCACCGTTCACCGCCGTTTTCCGCCCTGCCACTACGATTGCGGTGATCGCCAGCATCCCTGCGATCGCCGACGGATCGATTTGTTCCCCCAGGATGAAGTGAGCGGCGAAAATCGCCAGGAAGGGCAGGAACAATTGCACCTGGCTCATCTTCGCGACGCCCCCAAGGGCGAGACCTTTGTAGTAAAAGAAAAATCCTATGAACTGGCTGACCGCGGTAAGATACAAGAGACCCACCCATGCCTCGGCCGGGACCGACCCGATCGGAACACCAATCCGAGATGTATAAGCGATCAGTCCACCCAACTCGAGCGGAAGCACGATCACCAAGGCCCAGCAGATCACCATCCATCCCCCCATCTCACGAGCCAGCAAACCCCCTTCCGCGTACCCGTAGGAACAAGCGATGAAGGCTGCGATCAACAACACATCCGCCTGTTCGACCGAATGAAATCCCGTTCGACTGGCAGAGAAAAGGCCAGTTAATCCCGTCCCTAGAGCCGCCAATACCCAAAACCTGCGAGATACCGATTCACGACCGCGAACGACTCCAAACACCGCGGTCAGGAGCGGTAGAACCGCTCCCACGACAGAGGCATGCGTCGCAGGAACATACTTCAGCGCGATACATAAAAAGATCGGAAAAAGCGCCACTATCCCAAGGGCAGCGAAAGTCAGACGCACCATCTGCCGTCGATCCGGCATCCGGCTCCTGCTCAGCAAAAGATAAAACAGCGCTCCAATCCCCGCTCCGGCACCGCGAACAAAGGCAACAAAGACCGGATCAAAGGCGCGCAAGCTTAGCCGCGTCATCGGAAAAGTGAAACTGAAACAAAGCACCCCCAGCGCCGTATAGAACCAGCTCCGCCATTCAGGGATCCTCGGCCGGACATTTTCGGGACGGAGATGCGCAGCAAGCGGCAACGATTTCACCCGAACAGCGTCCCAAGAAAATTAGGACCAGAACAGATACAGTTTATCAAAAACTCGACCAGAACAGTTTGCGCTCTGAACGTTCAGCGTTGAACGTTCGGAGTTAGAAATTCGGCATTTCTGCGGCGCTACAATTACACGGATCCAAAGACTAAACCATGCCCTCACACCCCAACATTCCGACACAACTCCTCCCCCACGCCGACCCGCCGAGACACCGACCCGCCGACACGTCTCCGCCGGCGCCGGCTTATCTGGCCTTGGCCAACTCTCTTGAGAACCAGGTCCAGGCCAACGTATTCCGCCCCGGAGATCGTCTGCCATCCGTTCGATCTCTCTGCGGAGACCACCGACTGAGTATGGAAACTGTTCTGCATACCCTGCGTGTTCTTGAGGACCGTGGGATCGTCGAAGCCAGACCGAGGAGCGGATTTTACATCAAGTGGAGAAGACAATTGCCCGAGCCTCTGCCTCCGCCGCTCCGGCTGGAATCATCGCCGGTGGCCGTCAGTAAGCTCCGGCACCAAGCCTTCTCCATCGGACGTTCTAAGGGGATCGTGCCGCTGAGCAACGCCACACCTGCGCCTGAAATCCTGCCGACGGCAAAGCTCGGGCGAATGATCTCCGTGCTTGCGCGTGCGGCTGCGGCAGAAGTCATTGCCTACGCCGAACCCGCGGGCCACCAAAAACTGCGTACACAATTGGCGCGACGCTCCAGCGATTGGGGATGTCTTATGAAGCCGGAAGATTTTATTATCACCAACGGAGCCGCCGAAGCGATCGCCCTTGCGTTGCGTACTGTTTGCGCGCCCAACTCCGCTGTTCTGGTCGAATCACCGACTTACTACGGAATTCTTGAGACGATCGAAACCTTGGGGTTGCGGGTGGTTGAACTTCCTACCGATCCACAATCCGGCGTTTCTCCGGACGACCTTGAGCGTGCCGTCCGATCGATCCCAAAGATTGGCGCCTGCCTTCTGGTCACCAATCATTCAAACCCTCTCGGGTGCACCATGTCAGTGGAAAAGAAAAAAAGGTTGGTAGCGATTTTGGCCAGGGACCAGGTTCCGCTGATTGAAGACGATATTTACGGTGACCTCTGCCAACCCGGCCACCGGCGACCGGTCACCGCGAAGGCTTTTGATCGCGAGGGCCTGGTTCTCCTCTGCGGTTCGATTTCCAAGACACTGGCTCCCGGATTACGTGTTGGCTGGATTGCGCCTGGGCGCTATCGCGGTCGAATCCTGGAGCTCAAAACGAACCTGACCCTGGCTTGCCCGACGATTCCGCAAATGGCGGTTGCGGAGTTCCTTGAGCATGGCTCCTACGACGCGCATCTTAGAAAAATTCGAGCGCTTTTCGCCGATCAATTGCAGCGCTTCAGCAATGCGATCGCACGTTACTTTCCGTCCACCATTAGAGTTTCGCGACCGCAAGGCGGATTCGTTCTATGGGTCGAGCTTGATCCCCAACTAGACACCACAGAACTGGCCGCCCGCGCCTTAGACCAACACCAGATTGCGATCGCGCCAGGATGCATCTTTTCCGCGAACGGAAAGAGTTTCCGCAACTGCCTGCGCATCAGTTGCGGCTATCCCTGGTCGGCACGGATCGAACAAGCGATGAAAACCTTAGGTCAGTTGATCAGGCGGAGCTAGGTAGTGTCGCGGAAATAGCATAGGGGAACGGGTCGGAGCAGAAACGGGTCGCCGGGTCGGCGTGGGGGATCAGGCTAAGCTGAGCAACTCGGGACGCTTCGCCTACGCACGCCGACCCGCCGTTACGCCGACCCGCCGTCCGATTCCTCGCCGCTGCCCCATTGACCGTGCTGGATATTTCCGCGAGCATTTACCTGTCATCCATGAGCTGGTATTACGGGGTAGATGGACGGAGCCAAGGTCCCGTCGAGGAAACAACGCTGCAAACGCTTGAGCTTTCCGGAGCCATTGAGTGGAACACTCCCGTTTGGTGTGCCGGCATGGCCGGGTGGAAGCCCTATGGAGAAATATTCAGGCGCCCGTCCGTTCAGTGCCACGAGTGTGAGCGCAGCGTTGACCAGGAACCGGCGATCCGTTATCGAGGCTTGTCCATCTGCCCAAGATGCGCGCCCTTATTTTTCCAGAAGGTCCGGGAAGGATTGGCCAGCGAAGAGGCGGCCCAGTATTGCGGATTTTGGATCCGTTTTTCTGCCAGGATGCTGGACGGATTGATTCTGGCCGCCCTGACCATCCCTTTGTCCATCCTGAATCAGGTGATTATCTTCCGCACCTATCCCTTAACCGGCCCAGGAGCGGGAATGGAACGGTTCGAAAACACCGCCCGGCTGGGCGAATTTCTGACCATCCAGGCCGCGTTCGTCCTGATCAGTCTCGTTCTGGGCTTCGCTTATGAAGTTTATTTCGTCGCACGGTTCGGTGGTACGCCTGGAAAACTTCTGCTCCGGATGCGAATCGTTCGTTCTGATTTTTCCCGACTCACTTACGGTAGATCGGCAATCCGGTTTTTTGGGAAAATGCTCAGCGATCTGACCATGTACATCGGATACATCATGGTCGGATTCGATCCCCAGCGGCGTGCGCTTCATGACTACATAGCGGACACGAGAGTCATAAAACGCGATTCTCGCAGAGAGACCAGAGCGTGAAAAGGAGGGAGCAAGCAAAAAACTCGGCGACCTCCGCGTCCTCTGTGCCAGCTTCTCTTCGCTCGGTTCCATGGCCGCAAATCTGAACTGCCCCCACTGCAGTAGCGCGTTGCCGGCTGCGCTGTTCCTTCGCGGCCGGCTCGCCCAGTGCTCGATCTGCCGTTCTAGGGTGGAGGCCTATATTTTCCCGGAGTTCCATCGGGAACCCTCTTCATTTCCTGCCATCCACCTTGCCCAGGATCATGAAGCTGTCTGCTATTTCCATTCACGGTACCGGGCGGCGATCCCTTGCGACCACTGCGGTCGGTTCCTCTGCGAAATTTGTGCCATCCCCGTGGGGAATAGACAACTCTGTGCCGAGTGCCTCGCTCAACTGCGAAAGCAAAGGGATGAAAGCGGGCTGGTGCATTATGCTGCTCTGTTCGACAACGTCGCTCTCTTCCTGGTGACAGCCCCGTTCGTGACCGTGATCTTCTGGATTTTCACCATTCTCTCTGCCCCTGCTTCGCTCTTTCTCTCGTTCTACTACTGGTCCAGACAGTGGAGCCTGGCACCTCGGTCCCGTTTCCGCTTTGGCATAGCTATCCTTTTCTCCATTTTGCTGATCGCGATCTGGGCGTTTGGGATTTACCAGATCTTCAATCATCGCCGGTAACCACTCGTAATCGGACACGATGCCTTACATCAAGATTTCCAAAGGCGCCTCGCTCATGGCCGTGGTGCCTGGCTTGAGGACCAAGCTATATCTGGGGCAGGACCACCTTCTCCTGGTTGAACAACTGATCTTGGTCGAACGATACAAGCGCTTTTACTTCCGCGACATTCAAGCGATCGCCGCAACCCGAAGTTCGCGTTGGATCGCCTTCGGAACCCTCTGGGGCTTTCTCGCCCTGCTCGCTGCGCTCCTGTTCCTGGTGCAGAATCCAGTCGGAGTGATCGCAGGAGCCTTTTTTACCGCACTTTTCGGATTTGCTTTTCTCCATAACATCATCCGAGGCCCAACCTGCATCGTCCGACTTCAAACAGCGATCCAGACCCATCGTATTTCCCCCTTGGAAAGGATGCGCGATTTTCGCAAGGGAATGGACACGATTGAGCCCCTGATCCGAGCCGCGCAAGCTAGTGTACTGTCGCCGAAATAAGAGGTACTAGTCTAAGCTAAGCTAAGCTAAGCTAAGCTAAGCTAGGTACCTCTCCGGAGAAGGTCCCCCGGAGGGGGCACTGGCCCTCAACCGGAGTGAAACCCCTTACCTGACCTAAGCGCTAACTTAGCTTCAGGAAAATCCTACAACGAAAGAGCGCAGCCTGTCCCGGAGGGACCAAACGAAAGTAGCCTGGCACGAAGTGCCTGGGAAAAAGAGAAAAGTGGACCCGTCCCGGAGGGACGGTTGATGTGCTCACTAGTGTCCAGAAGGAGCATGACACATTTGGAGCAAACCTTGATCAACCGTCCCTACGGGACAAGTGCGTCTTTTTTCTTTTTCCAGGCACTTCGTGCCAGGCTACCCTCGTTTTAATCCCTCCGGGATAAATGCGACACGGCATCTCACTGCCGCTAACTTAATGCGAAGCCTCGGCGGGGAGCATGTCTTTTGTCCCAGAGGGACAGCCTGATAGTAGCCAGGCACGAAGTGCCTGGACCTGGAGTTTGGACATTTCGAGACGATTTTCAGGCCTAGGTGCCTCTCCGGAGAAGGTACCCCGGAGGGACCCTGGCCCTGAACCGTAGTCAAACCCAGTAAGCGCTAACTTAACTAACTTAAGGAGAATCCTACAAC
>JAFAKL010000342.1 GCA_019235445.1 Verrucomicrobiota bacterium
TGAAGTGGTGAGCACCCGCCGGCCCGCCCTTGCCGCGCACGATCAGATGAGCGCCTTGGAGATGTAGCCGACGACCTTCACGCAAAGGCAGTCTTCATAACGGGGTTAGGTGGCACAAAGGCAATTTATACTTCAGGAACGCCAAGCCCTACAACTCCACCCCTGGGGTGCTCGTTTTCGACCAGAAGTCCGTGTAACCGCGGCAACGCGAGACAAGGACGGCAGAGAAGCCTCGAACTGCGAGGTTTGGTATTGTCTAAAGGGTCATCAATTACAAAGATCGTTACGAGCGCTTCGACCGTTTGAGCAGTCCGACGGACCGCCTCATGCCGGCAGGGAACTACGTCTTCTGGACACAGAAAGGCCCAGATCATGGCGCTAGGGTCGCAATCAACGACATCGGCGCTGACGGTCAGGATCTGCCGGGGGCATTTCCGTGGAAGGACCGCTTGAGCCGGAGCGATCGTCAGCCCCCGGCTGCTTGCGGCCCCTGGCTTAATACCATCCTATCCAGCCCGGTCCGCCCCAACCGCCCCAACCGCCCCAGTTCATCGATGCGTCCTGGTACATCTCCGCGGTCTCAAGATTTTCGTTAGCCAATTTATTCTGCAATCGGAGCTGCTGGTAAGTTTGATACTGTTTTGGACCACCAACTAAGGCCCGGTTGTTAGCGGCGTCCGGAAACACGTAGTAGGTTTTTCCGCCTTTCTGGACCATGGCCACTTTGTCAGGCGGAAGTGCTTGAAGTTTTTTTTGCTGCGCGGCAGTCTTGGGCACGACCGTTTTGAAGCCCGCCGCTATCAGAAGGTTCTCTTTGCTCTGGGTCTGCGTGCCGGCGCAGCCGACTACCAAGGTGAGAAACGCGAATGCGCCGATAAGACTAAATCCGGTGAATATGTGTTTCATTGATTTCTATTTTTTTTAGTTGTCTGTCTGGGTTTAATTTCCACTAGTTCGCTATTTGATTGAGCGCCGGTGCCCCATGCCGAACTCGAACGCAAAGGGCGCACGATTCCGTACGGCCCCTTTGTCCCGTGGTTGGAGCCGCCTGCAACTGAATACTTTCGGTCTACATTTCACTATCATGATGTGGGGGTTGTTAGTTTGGCTTGCTTGGAGAAGAAGCTGTTTCATTGGTGAGAGAAGGTTGGTTTCCAGTCGAACGGCTAACCAGTGTGTCATCTCCTGAGATCACACACCGAAAGCCCGTGTGGGAGGAACCGGTATCAGGCGGCGTGCCTCGGCGCGCGCTTGGGCGATAACTTTCGCAATAGGACGGGTTGCAAAGGAAGGAACCCCCTTTGACCACGCGCTTGGGCGAGTATGGATCGCCTGGATCATAGCTTCCAGCCGGTCCGGCAGGGTCGCGACACACGTTCTGGCTTGCGGCCTCAACGTGGGCATCGACCCGGTACCAATCGCTGCACCACTGCCAGACGTTGCCGGCCATGTCGTACAAGCCGTAGCCATTTGCCGGGAAGGAGCCGACCGGCGAGGTACCCACGAATCCATCTTCGCCAGTGTCGCGAACCGGGAATACTCCCTGCCACGTGTTCGCCATGTAGCGACCGCCAGGCCGGAAGTCGTCACCCCAGACGTAGCGCTTTGATTCTAAGCCGCCGCGCGCGGCAAATTCCCACTCGGCTTCCGTCGGCAGCCGTTTGCCGGCCCATTGAGCGTAAGCGACCGCGTCGTACCACGATACCTGAACCACGGGATAATTTTCTCGTCCCTGGATCGAACTTCCAGGCCATTCGGGATACCGCCAGTTGGCCCCAGGTACCCAGCGCCACCAGGCCGATAAATACCCGGTCACTTCGACGAACTTGGCGAATTCCGCGTTGGTGACATCGTGCTCATCCATCCAAAAACCCTTGACTTGAACGAGGTGAGCAGGCCGCTCGTTCGGAAAGCTCTCCTTATCGTTCGTTCCCATCATAAACATGCCTCCCGCGATCAAGACCATTCCTGGCGGCGCCTTCCTTCCAGCTTGACGCCCGGAAGGTTCACCCGGATTGGATGCGCTACCGTTAGCGCTCGCTATTGTTCCGCTTGAAACCAGCAGCGCAGAGGCAATCCCCAGAAGACCGCAAACCAACAACGCAACTTGAGCGCCTTTCGAGATCGGACCTGTTGCGCTACGAGCGAGGCTCGGTCCCTTTATCCGCGAGAAATGCATAGGTGAGCCCCAGAGGTGAGCCCCAGAGGTACCAATTAATAAGCCGACCGTTTTGATTTGTATCGGGCGGCGGTAAGGATTCGGGTTTATGTCGGATCCGACATAATGCAGAGA
>JAFAKL010000484.1 GCA_019235445.1 Verrucomicrobiota bacterium
TCGAGGCCAACGTCTGCCGACAGCGAAAGTCCGCACCGATTAACAGAGTTGAACAAGGCTTTAGGAGACACGACGGAGGAATTTGCCGAATGGGTGGAAGGACTTCGCTGCCAAACTGCAATTCCAGCAAGAACGCCAGCAGAACGCTTACTTGAAAAAAAGGAAGCGGAAGATCCGGGCGGCGGAGAACGTAGCCATTCTCGTAGTCTCGAAGAACTCATCAGTGCGCTGGCGCGATTTGAAACGTCTTGGGCCAACCTTCGAAGCGACCCCCATCCATCCGAAAGCAAAACTGTGGGTTTGCCTGAAGATGCGGTGAGGCGTTACTGAAGGCCAAGTTATCAATGGACCTGTCGCTCGTTTTCTGCGTCGCGGTTTTTGCGGATCTGGTCGCTTTGCGATTGATTCCGGTCCGTAGACGGATCGTACGCTTCGTTTGCCGATCCATCTTCTTTGCTTTCGAGACCGTCCTCATCGTTTTACTTGTCGGATCGCCGCTGCGGCCGGTCTTTCGGCCTCAAGACTTGCCTCGCGAGTTCTGGTTACAGATTTTGGCCTGCTGCTGGTGGGGCTTGGCCGCTCGCGAACTGATCAGCGTTCTTGCCTTGCCGACCGCGATTCGAAAGACGGCTGTAGAGAACAAACTTCTCTCCGACATTATCGCTGCCAGCATCTATGTCTGCTCGGCGCTCGCAATGATGGGGTTCGTCCTGGGACTGTCGCTGCAGGGGGTGCTCGCGACTTCCGGTGTTATTGCCATCGTCCTCGGTTTGGCCCTACAAAACACGCTGGGAGATGTTTTCTCCGGAATATCATTGAGCATTGAAAAGCCGTACCGCATCGGAGATGAAATCCTTTTAGAGGGCGGGGCCGAAGGCGAAGTGGTTGAAATGAATTGGCGTTCCACGCACCTGAGGAACGGCGCGAACGACATTGTCGTGATTCCCAATAGCGCAATCGCTAAGCTGCGGATCCAGAACCACAGCGCCGGAACCAGACGCTCCAATGGAAGTTTAACGGTCGCCGTCGATAGCCGGAACGAACCGGAACTCGTGCTCGAGATCCTGAAACAGTCAGCCATGACGTGCCCCTCGATCCTGGAAATTCCGACGCCTTCCGCTGACGTGACGGAGATCAAGGGCGACCGGATGACTTACGCGATCTACTTTAGCACCTCTTCGATTTCAGCGGCGGGTTCGGCGCGATCGCAGATTATCACCCAGCTCTACAAACGAGTACGCCCCGTGGTGGCTCAAGAGATTTCGGCAGCCTCGATGCGACTCCGCACGCCGATTGATTCAACTCCCATCTTCCTTTTTCCGGAGAACGAGGTTTTGCATCACCTCCCTCTGCTTGAACCCTTGAGCGAGGCGGAGAAAGCCAAAATGAACGCGAAGGTTATCAGGCATCATTTTCAGGCCGGGGATCAGCTCCTTGCCCAAGGTATGGAAGTTGATTCCGCTCACTTTATCTTCTCCGGCGTGGTTCAAGCCTTACGCCAGCTAGAGGACGGAAGGGTACTGCAGGTGAGAAGGCTAGGACCCGGGGATTTATTCGGTGACATTTCCCTTCTGACGGGTCTCCAATCGCCGGGAACCTTAACCGCCCTGACCTCCGGACTTCTGCTCGAATTGCGCTCCGAAGATCTAAAGCCAATCCTCGAATCGCGCCCTGAATTGGTAGAATCCCTCAGTCGTTCAGCGATCAACGTACAGCAATTTGTGGCCATGTTCGAGAAAGCAGCTGACCAGCCGGCGCCGATTGAACAGATGGATCTTTTGTCACGTATCAAGAAATTCTTTCGCCTGGATGTTTCGTGACTGAAGTTTCTGGTGCATTTCCTTGACATCACGCCGTTTGCCGGACTAGAGTTTGTGTTCCAAATCCTGTATCGTGAAAACCCCCGTCAAGATACGAGTCAATGGGACCCTCCGTGAAAGCGAGGTCGAGCCGCGCCTGTTGCTGGTCCAGTTCCTCCGTGAGGTGTGCGGCCTTACCGGAACGCATATTGGATGCGAGACCGGCGTCTGTGGTGCCTGCACCATTCTGGTGGATGGGCAGGCGGTGAAGTCCTGCACTATGCTCGCAGTTCAGGCCGACGGTTCAGAGGTCACCACAGTTGAAGGCCTTTCGAGAAACGGGAAGCTGCACCCTGTTCAGGAAGGCTTCTGGGAATGCCACGGGCTCCAGTGCGGCTATTGTACACCAGGTATGATCATGACCGCCGTTCATTTTCTCGAGCGCAATGCTTCGCCTTCGCGGGACGAGATCCGCCACGCGCTCTATGGTAATCTCTGCCGCTGCACCGGTTACTCGCATATCATCGACGCGGTCGAGCACGCAGCCAAGAAAGGAAAGACATAGAAATGTATCTGACGGAAGAGCTGGCCGCCAAAGGAAAGGTTGCCCGAGGATACGTCGGCCGGGCAATGAAGCGGGTGGAAGATCCGCGTCTCATCAAGGGCATTGCGAGCTACGTCGACGACCTGAAAATCCCAGGGATGCTCTACGCCCAATTCGTTCGCAGCCCACACGCACACGCGGAAATCAAGTCCATCCTGACCGATGGCGCGAAGGTGTTGCCGGGCTTGGTTGGGATCTTCACCGGCGCGGACCTGAACGACAAATTGGGAACCATCCCATGTGCCTCCCCGATTTCAGGCGGGAGATCGCCTCAGCACACCGTTTTGGCCGGTAAGCGCGTCTATTTCGTCGGTCACCCGGTTGCGGTCGTGGTCGCGGAGACCAGGGCGATCGCGCGGGACGCAGTCGACCTCGTCGATGTGGACTATGAGCCGTTGCCGGCGGTGATGGATCCAGAAAAGGCACTTCAGGAAGACTCTGCCCTTACTCATCCTGAGCTTGGAACGAATGTCGCTTTCATTTGGAAATTGCCGGCCGGCGATGTGGACGCTGCCTTCAAGGAAGCCGACAAGGTTTTTAAATTACGCACGGTTCAGCCGCGGGTAACGCCCATGGCGATCGAGCCACGCGGCTGCGTGGCGTCGTGGCATGCGGGGGAGTCGTCGCTCACGCTTTGGACTTCGACCCAGGTCCCGCATCTCGTTCGCACTCTGCTTCCAGACCTCATTCGCATCCCGGAGAACAAGCTGCGTATCGTAACGCCGGAGGTCGGTGGCGGCTTTGGTTCGAAACTCAATCTTTACGCCGAAGAGGTCGTCATCAGTCATCTCGCGATGCGCCTCGAGCGGCCGGTCAAATGGATAGAGGGTCGACGGGAGAACGCCGCCACCACTATCCACGGGCGCGACCAGGTCGCGGAAAGCGAGATTGCCATCCGGAATGACGGCACCGTCCTCGCCATCCGGTCGAAGATCATCGCCGACGTGGGGTCCTATTGCCAGCTTCTCACGCCCGCGATCCCGACGCTGACTGGCCTCATGCTTTGCGGGTGTTACAAGCTGAAGGCGGTTCTGGCGGAAGTTACGGGTGTCCATACAAACAAGATGTCGACGGATGCGTACCGGGGCGCGGGACGGCCCGAGGCGACGTACATGATCGAGCGGATCATGGATTTGGTGGCCGGCGAGCTCGGCATGGATCAGGTGCAGGTGCGCTTGAAGAACATGCCGCAGCCAACGGAGTTTCCGTTCAATACGGCGACAGGGCTTACTTACGACAGCGGGAACTATCAGGCCGCGCTGGCAAAGGCGCAAGATCTTGCCGAGTGGCCGAAGCTGCTCCAGGAACGAGAAACGGCCCGCAAGGAAGGCCGTCTCTTCGGGATCGGTCTTTCCACCTATGTTGAGATATGCGCGCTTGGTCCGTCAAAGATTATGGCCGCGGGTGGATGGGAATGGGGATGCGTCCGGATTGAGATCTCTGGGAAAGTAACGGTGATCACGGGCGCAACGCCGCATGGGCAAGGGCAAGAGACGAGTTTCGCTCAGATCGCGGCCGATTGGCTAGGCATTCCGATGGAGGACATCGTTGTCCTCCGCGGGGACACTGCGACGGCCCACTTCGGGCGTGACACGTACGGCAGCCGAGCAACGGCTTTGGGCGGCACGGCCATCGTGATGTCGATAGAGAAAATTATTGAGAAGGCGAAAAAGCTTGCCGCGGCGCTCCTCAACTCGAAGCCGGAGGAGATAGAGTTTGAGAATGGGAAATTCTTTGTCAAAGGAAAGCTCGAAGAGACCATTGAATGGGGTCGGCTCGCGAGCGAGGCTTACATCGCGAAAAACCTGCCGCCCGGATTGGAGCCAGGGCTGGAAGCATCTAGTTTCTTCGAGCCTTCCAACTGCACCTTCCCGTTCGGTACGCATATCGTCGCAGTGGATGTGGAGCGCGACACAGGTCACGTGAACATCCTGAAATATGTCGCGGTAGATGACTGCGGCAAGCAGGTGAACCCGCTTCTGGTCGAAGGTCAAGTCCAGGGTGGAATCACGCAATCGCTCGGCACGGCGCTCATGGAGAGAACCGTTTACGACGAGAGCGGTCAGCTTCTCACGGGAGAGTTCATGGACTACGCAATCCCTCGCGCGCCGGATATCCCAGAATATATCCTCGGGAGCACCGAAACCCCCTCGCCGTCCAATCCGCTGGGTGTGAAGGGCGTGGGCGAAGCGGGAACGATCGGCGCGACTCCGGCCATCGCGAATGCCGTGATTGATGCCCTCTCACCGCTAGGGATCCGGCACCTCGACCTGCCGTTCACGCCGGAGCGGGTCTGGCGAGCGATGAAAGAGAAGGAAGCACGGTCATGATCCCTGCGATGTTCGATTACGTCCGGCCTGCGACGCTCGAAGAGGCGCTTGGGCATCTCGCCAAATATGGCGAGGACGCCAAAGTTTTAGCGGGTGGTCACAGTTTGATCCCGGCGATGAAGCTCCGACTGTCTCAGCCGAAGGTCGTGGTTGACATCGGGCGGATCGGCGACCTCCGCTTTATTGAGGAGCGGGACGGAAAGATCGCCATCGGCGCGATGACTACCCATTACGATATCGAATCTTCCGATCTGCTCAAACGCTCCTGTCCGCTCCTTCCCGAGGTCGCGGATAAAATCGGCGACATTCAAGTGCGCAATAAAGGGACGATCGGCGGGAGCTGCGTTCACGCCGATCCTGCGGGTGATTGGCCGGCTGCCATGCTGGCTCTGGACGCCGAATTTGAGATCACGGGCCCGCGGGGAAGCCGACCCGTGGCCGCAAAGGACTTTTTCGTGGATATGCTGACCTCGGCCGTTGAGCCGGGTGAGATCCTCAAGTTGATCCGCTTGCCACTGACGGCAAAGACGGTCGGGTACGCAAAGTTCACGCAGAAAGCGAGCGGGTTTGCCATCGCAGGCGTCGCCGCGGTGGTGGATAAGGCGCGAAAAAGCGTCACGATTGGGGTGACGGGCGTAGCGGCGAAGGCGTATCGCGCGGCCGGCGTGGAATCGGCCCTTAGTGGATCGGAGCTTTCGACGGCGAATATTGGGACGGCGTCTCAAAAGGCTGCGGACGGTGTCGATCCGCTCTCTGACATCCACGCTTCGGCAGAGTTCCGGGCGCATCTCGCCTGCGTGCAAACGCGACGCGCGCTGGAGCTTGCCGTGAGCCGGCTACCGTAAGGCGCGCATAGATTCGATCCAAGGCGCAAAATTACAACCACCCTCCTATACTTGGTGCTTTCATTTTGATTCTACGATGAAGCTTTCAGCCACTTATGCGTTTCAAGATCCAGGCGAGACCCTCTTTGCGGCGCTGGTCGATCCCGCGATCCTCCAGAAATGCATCGATGGATGTGAGAAGATGGAGAAGACGGGGGAAGACAGCTACAACGCGCATCTCAAGATCGGGGTCGCCGGCATCAAGGGGAGTTACGTCGGGAAAGTCCGGGTCGACGAGAAGAAGCCGCCGGAGTCATTCACCCTTCATGTGGAGGGAAAGGGGGGTCCTGGATGGGTGAAAGGGAAGGCGAAGATCCAGATCTTGCCCAAAGGGGAGGGAAGCGAGCTCCTATGCGAGTCGGAGGGCCAGGTCGGAGGGTTGATCGCGCAGGTGGGCTCACGCCTTGTGGAGGCTGTGGGGAAGAAAATGCAGGACGAATTTTTCCGCAAGCTAGGCCAGCAGCTCCGCAACACCTCCGTTCCTGGCAAATAGCAAACCGCTCGCTTCTCTCGGCGGCCTAGCCCCGCATTCAAGTGGGGGGACACCTCAAGAAGGGGAAATTTACCCCGAATATTCTACCTCGCCGTTTTGAGCCTTAACGATAACCGAAGAGCCCGGGATAGCCAACCTGAGCGTTGCTGCGCGATCTTCCTCGCCGAAGAGCGTTAGAGAGTCGCCATCTTCTTCTACCATTTCGATTCTGCCCTCACCTAAGAAATTCGCACCCGGCCCTCCAGTAGTTTTAATTTCCAATCTAGAATGGTCGTCAAATAGAATTGTCACCATCCCTTCTTCTTTGCTGACCAGCTCGATTGTGCGCCCGCGGATGACATCTGTCAGTCTTTCATTTATTTGCATTCGCTTACTATCTACCATTCAATCCTATCCGAAAGTCTCCCCCGCAGCCCTTGCGATTTCGCTACCGGCACTCGCAGCTGCAATCAGGGTGATGTCAGGAGGGCATCAATGGTAAAAGGTGGCGAGCTCGACTTCATCACTTGGTTCAGACCCCTTGAGAGGTTTGCAGAATAACAAGGTGGATCCCGCCAGTTCGGAAGGCTGGGGGGTTGACCAAGCCGCAAACAAACGAAGACCCCGTGCTCGAATTTCGGCGTGACGGATCCGGCTCCATTCCAGCCGGCAGTAGTCGCGAAACGCTCGGCGCGACCTTCGAGCGCTCTTTTCAAGACGAGCAGCTTCGCGCCGGCTTAAGAAGATTCTAAATTGGCGATACATTGATTTATTTTCCAGGTTTGAGTTCAGAGATGATGCCCTTGCCGGTGAGTATAAAACCAACTGCAAAACATTTCTATGCTCCGAAAGGATTATCTTTGATGCCTCGACCGGGTAGTACTTCAGTACCTCGACAGGGTAGTACATCGTCTCCTGAACGGGCTTCGTTGGGTTCAAATGGGGCGTCTGTGAGGCGGTCCGAGCCGGACTGGCGTTATTTAGGATTGATCACCATTCCGTCTATAGTTGGTAAGAACTCTTCTTGATGACTAAGAGTGAGGATTCCAACGTCACTCGATCGAGTAAGGCGAATCATCAGTCGGACGTAGCGCTAACCTGCTTTACGACGTCGGCATCCCCCGCGCAGAGTAAGTAATGAAAGGCTCTCAGTGGGGTACTGAAAAGGTTTCACTTTCCTAACCGGGAGATTACGCTGAAGCTCCAGTACCCCCTTATGAATCACTCACAGGAACTTCAGTGGATTGATTACCTGATAATGATTATTTACTTCGGGTTCGTCCTGGGAATTGGCTTTTTGCTGAAGAGTTTCATGAAGACGAGCTCCGAGTTCCTAACCGCGGCCCGTTCAATTCCCGCCTGGGTTGCCGGACTAGCCTTCTTGTCGGCGAATCTGGGCGCGCAGGAAGTCATCGGGATGGCCGCCTCTGGAGCAAAATACGGCATTGCGACAAGCCATTTTTATTGGTTAGGCGCCATTCCCGCCATGGTTTTCGTCGGTATCTTCATGATGCCCTTCTATTACGGTTCCAAAGCGCACTCGGTGCCGGATTACCTTTTGCTGCGATTCGACAAAAAAACTCGCAGTCTCAACGCCATGACCTTCGCATTAATGACAATCATGTCTTCCGGGATTTCGATGTATGCCATGGCCCTGCTGATTCAGACATTGCACATTTTCGACGCGCCTTTCCAAATGGCTGGACTGCCGGAGACCTGGGTGTTTCACGTCAGCATTATCCTTTCGGCCTTAATCGTGCTTGGCTACATCTTCCTGGGCGGGTTAACCAGCGCTATCTACAACGAAGTGTTGCAGTTTTTCCTGATCGTGGCCGGTTTTGCTCCGTTGGTTTTTCTCGGACTGAAAAACGTTGGCGGGTGGTCCGGCTTAAAAGCCGAACTTCCAACTGCCTTTGTCCACGCCTGGAGCGGGATGGGAAGTCCGCATAACAACCCGCTCGGGGTCGAATGGTTCAGCCTCGTCATGGGCTTGGGGTTTGTGCTTTCATTTGGGTATTGGTGCACCGACTTTCTCGTGGTGCAGCGGGCCATGGCTGCCGATTCGATGAGTGCCGCCCGCCGCACACCTTTGATCGCGGCCGTGCCGAAGATGTTGTTCCCATTCCTGGTGATCTTGCCGGGCTTGATCGCGCTGGCGCTTACTCGACCGGCCCAGGATCCGCCCTCCGGCTTGGGGGAGAGGTCCGCTGCCAAAACCGCGGAGGTCGCCACGGTCCAGGATTCACTGATTGCCCCGCAGGTGAACGTCGAGACCGGTCAGGTGGTGAAGGACAAAGAAGGCAATCCAGTGCTGGACTATAACACGGTTATCCCCCGAATGCTTCTGCATTACTTTCCAAGTGGAATGCTCGGGCTGGGGCTGACGGCGCTGCTGGCCAGCTTTATGTCCGGGATGGCAGGTAACGTGACGGCTTTCAACACGGTGTGCACTTACGACATTTACCGGGCCTACATCCGGAAAGACGGGAGCGACCAACATTACTTCAAAGTAGCTCGTTTCATGACTGTCCTGGGGGTGGCTTTGTCGGTGGGCGCCGCGTACTTTGCGGCGGCGTTCAACAACATCATGGATATCCTGCAGTTGGTGTTCGCCTTCGTGAACGCACCGCTGTTTGCCACCTTTCTGCTGGGGATGTTCTGGAAGCGCACCACCGGTCATGGCGCATTCTTCGGATTGTTGAGCGGGATTGCCGCCGCTGCCCTTCACCAAGGCTTGACCCTTCCGGAAGGCAGTGTACCCGGGATCAAAGGAGGCTGGATCGCCGTTGTTAACACCTATCCGAGCGAGATGGCCCAGAACTTTTGGACGGCAATCTTTGCTTGGACGACCTGTTTCCTGGTGACCATCATTATTAGTCTGGCCACCGCGCCGCGTCCGGACAATGAGCTGAGGGGCCTCGTTTACGCCCTGACCGAAAGGCAGCGCGACGAGTGTGTGGCCTGGTACCAGCGCCCGGTAACCTTTGGAATTGTGGTTTTAGGCCTGACGCTTCTGCTTAATATCATCTTCTTTTAACTTCATTTTAAACCAAACTAAATGCTATGGGTTTCGATATTCGCATACCGATCGGCTATTTGTTCACCATCTTTGGTGCTATGCTGGTGCTGTTTGCCATGGTTACTGCCAAGGCGGACATGTACCAGCGTTCACTCGGGATTAATATTAATCTCTGGTGGGGAGCGGTCTTGCTGATCTTTGGATTGCTCATGATTTTTGCGGCGCGGAAGTCGCAGGCGCAGACGCAGCAGGCCCGGAAAGCGGATCGGCAGCAGGGTCAGTCGCCGGCAAAGAGTGCGAATCAATGACGCAAAAAGGCCTCCCGATGGAAAACAGTGTGGTCGTTTTCGCTCCAGGTCGCGTTGAACGCGACCGCCCGTCAGGCAGTGCGCGCCGTAGTCTGCGAAGGCGGCCTGGCACGAAGTGCCTGGAAACAAGAGAAAAGTGGACCCGTCCCGGGTATGTGTTTAGCCCCACTGGGCGTGTTTGGTCCTGGGTTGCGATCTGGAGCGCCGAAGGCGAGAAACAGGGATAGCCTGGGGGGCGCAGCCTGGCGAAGCCGGGCGTCCTGCAGTTTGGACATTTACCAAGGTTTTCCTATCGGCGCCGGAGGTAACAAACCCTTTCCTTGGGGCTGCGCCCCAAATACCTTAACTTATCGCAGCGGCAGGGAGTGCCGTAACGCTTTTATCCCGGAGGGATTAAAATGAGGGTAGCCTGGCACGCAGTGCCTGGAAAAAAGGAAAAAGACGCGTTTAGTCCCGTAGGGACGGTTGATCAAGGTTTGCTCGAATGGCATTTTATTTCGGACTATCTGGCGTTTCTAAAAGCGCAGGACGTAAAGTTCGACGAAAAATATCCCTGAGACTAGTGGGCAGATCAACCGTCCCTCCGGGACGGGTCCACTTTTCTCTTATTCCAGGCACTTCGTGCCAGGCTACTTTCGTTTGGTCCCTCCGGGACAAGATACGTTCTTTAGTTGTACATTTTTCCTTAAATTAAGTTAGCGCTTAGGGTTCCCCTCCGGTTCAGGGCCAGTGTCTCCGGAGTACCTTCTCCGGAGAGGCACTCACGCCTGAAAATCGTCTTCGAAATGGCCAAACTCCAGGCCCGGGGTTTCAAGCTCGGGGGCTCTGGGCACCCCCGGGGCAATGCGCCTGCGGGATCCATCTTTTCGAGGGGGACGGCAGGCGCTGCGCTGGTCTTAGGCGGCGTACGAATCGCTCGGGTCGGGCAGTTGGTTGCTCTCGGACCCCCCGGAGTTTCGGGACCTTCGGTTACATAACCCGTG
>JAFAKL010000167.1 GCA_019235445.1 Verrucomicrobiota bacterium
CAATCTCGCCTTCGCGTTGAACAATTGAATGAAGGGTCCGCCGCAATCCATCCTGATCTCCAAGATCCTGGTTAACATACACGAGCGAGCCGGCGCCTAGCTTCGCGGCCTGCTCTTCCAGCAGTTTCCCTTTATCCAAATGGATATCGAGCGCAAAGACACGGCCACCTGCACGCACAAATTCCAGCGCGGAGTCCCAGCCCAGCCCGCCGACCGCTCCGGTTAGCAATATCTTTTTGCCACGCAAGTCCATAGAAATGCCATGAAGAAAATGGAGTAAATGGCTGCCGCTTATCGCAGCTGTTCCCAGTTATCGGTAGGTGTCGGATAGTCCTCCTTCGGCTGCTCGGCGATCGCTCGGATCCGCTCTTCAACTTGCTGGATCGCCTTTACATCGACTAGAACTTCGAATCGTGTGGTGTAGCTTCGTTCTGCAGCGTGTTCGAGCCAGATGAGTTCGCCGCGCTTTTTGGCAAAAGGCTTCCCAAGAACGTGGTTGGTCGAAGGCTCGACGCCAATCGCGTATTGTCCCTCCTGAAAATTTTGCCATTCAAAGTGACAAGGGAACTCGTCCTTATTTACCTCGATCAGGATACCCAGGCCTTGACCTCCATTGAATCGCTCATTGACCACGGCAAACGGAACCTTTCCGTCAGAGCCGGCTGTTAGCCAATGTTCCCAAACTTGCTCGTGAAAATTGTGCTGCGGCTTGGGTGCGCGTGTATAACCGACGCTCTGCGCCTGGTAGGTTTCTGCGTGAGCCGCCCAGGTTACTTCTTTGATCGGAGCGATATAACGACTTCCCTCGTCCAGTACAGGATGGCAAATGTTGATATGGTAACAGCACATGTGCGGCGTCCGATAGAAGCCGTGGTTAATAACCCGGTCGCGAATGGTAAATTCGCTGGTGCCAACTTTTGCTTCAATGCGACGGCTTAGATGCAGGTCCTCGCCAAATACTGTCGACTGTTGGACAATCCCTTCACAATAAAGCGTGCATTCATCGCCGTCCCAGTGCTCGCCGTAGCCGAGCAACCGTCCCGGGATGGTGGAAATGCGGCCGTGAATCGAGCTATCAACAGACTTCCGGGGTCGATAGTGATAATGCTCTGCACTTTCGGAATCCATGAACAGAATATGGTCCAAGCCACAGGTGACAAGCAGACCCGAAAAAGACCTCAGCCAGGCTAGCCCATTTTCACCCTCATATTCGTGCAAGCCCGGATGACGAAATCCAGCCGGCGAGTGCCAGCCAATTGCCGCACCGCAATATTCGCAGTCTGCGATGTCAAACGCACGGTCGATGAGAACAGTAAAACGTAGCCCGGAGCCCGTGCGAAACTCGAGCATGCGAATACCGCGTTCCACTCCGTCCCCCAAGGTCATTAATCTGACCCCGGCAAACTGAGACAACATGCCCGACCGTTGGGCTATCTCGCGGCGAGTCAAAGACTCTCCATACAGGGCTGCCATAAAGCTGATCTAGGCGACTTTTGCTTGGCGCTGGTTTGCTGGAGCCAAGGCCAACTATTTGTGCCCCTTAGTAGAGACCTGCATAATCTTGAGATAAGTGGCAGCCTTGTCCTTCTCGTAAAGCGTACCAACGTTGATATCAAACCCTGGCGGGATGCCGCGGTCCGCCATCGCTGCCAGCGATAAAGCTAAGTAGCTGGTCAATTGCGGATCCTGCCAAGTCGCCATCTTGACATAACCATCTAAGACTTCCTGAGCGGCCTCGATTGAATTGCCCCACCCAACGACCGGAATCTCACCTGGTTTGACGCGGACCTGATCGAATGCTTGTCTGACGGCTCCCATCACCAGGTCCCCCAGGCCGATGATCACTTTAATCTAACTAATCTTGCTTCGGTTTGCGGTCAGGTAGTCCGACATACGGCTGATGATCTCAGCCGGATCGAGTTTACACTCGGTGATCTCGTATCGATCACCCGAACGTACGTGAAGCTGTCCGAGAGTTGGATGCAGCAAATGTACCGGTTCTCACGATGGTTTCGGACATTCCCAATGTTCCGCGTATCGGTTATGTCGGGATCGATAATAGATCTGCTGGCAGACTCGCGGGCCATCTTTTGGGCCGATTATCAGAGAGCAAGCCTCAAAAAGTAGCCCTTTTTGCCGGCAGTTTAAGTTATCGTGGTCACGAAGAGCGAGAAATGGGGTTTCGCCACATTCTTGCCGAGGAGTTTCCGCATCTGCAGATTGTTCAGTTGCGAGAAAGCCTTGATGACTTTGAGCGCGGGTACAAG
>JAFAKL010000300.1 GCA_019235445.1 Verrucomicrobiota bacterium
GCCTTCGAATACAGCCGGGTCGGTTTCGCGGCCGCGATATCCGGAATTCTTTTTATTATCAATGCGGCGCTCGCGGTAATAACCTTTTGGTCCTCAAAATACTGGGTCCACTACTCCATTGAATAGATCTTACCCATTGAACGAGCCTGGAAATGGCTTTAACCGACGGCTCCCTTTGAGGCAAATCGGATCGCGGCTCTTCCTAATCGCCATGAGTTTGTTCTATCTCTCGCCCATCTACTGGATGTTGGGGACCGCTATGAAGTCGGACCGCGAACTGGCGGCCTTTCCCCCGACGCTCTGGCCGCAAAACCTGGCTTGGCAAAACTTCCAGCGGGCGACCCTGACCTTCCCATTTCTGCCGTATCTTGGGAACACGGTGTTTTATGCGGTGCTGACTATGGTAGGAAGTCTGCTCTCGAATTTCGTCATCGCCTACGGATTCTCCAGGATCAAGTGGCCGGGGCGCGATTTGCTGTTTTATCCGGTGATCGCATCCATCTTTATCTTTGTCCAATTTCCGGTAAACCCGATCACCATGGTGCCGCTCTTTTCCCTCTTTGCTCAGCTGGGGCTAGTGAATTCGTATTTTCCTTTGGTGTTGCTGACTTTGTTCGGAAATCCATTCTTCATCTTTTTATTGCGCCAATTTATGCTGCAAATACCCGCCGAATTGTCGGAGGCGGCCAGGATCGACGGAGCAAACGAAGGGCAGATCATGTGCCGCATTATTCTGCCCTTAACTCGGCCCGCGCTCGTCGTGGTCGCTCTATTTGCCGGTGTGAACGCGTGGAACGATTTTCTTGGTCCGCTGATCTACTTGCAGAGTGACAAGTTGTATACTTTGTCCCTCGGCCTGCAATTCTTCAAAACGATGCATGGGATTCAGTTCAATCTGCTGATGGCGGCTTCCTGTTTGGTTGTCTTGCCGGTCGTCATGCTGTTCCTCTCTTTTCAGCGATTTTTCATCGAGGGAATCACGCTGGGGAGCGGGAAATAGGAAGGTAATCAGTAAATTTGGACCGTCATCCCTACGGTTAGCTGATAAACTAAACGAGCCACGTCCCAGTTTGCCAGGCGGATGCAACCGTGGCTGGCCGAACGGCCGATCGTATCGGGGCTGTTCGTGCCGTGAATCCCGTCCCCCTTTTTGCTCAGGCCAATCCAGACAATCCCGACCGGATTTCTGGGGCCGGGCGGGATGGTGTAGAAATGCCGGCTTCTCTTTTCATGCAACAACATCGCTTCGTCCCAGCGAAAAATAGGCATGGTCGTGACTTTGTTAATGTTCCAGGTACCGATCGGCGCCGGCAAGCTTTTTGATCCAGGGGTTATCGGAAAGGAAGCGATGACTCGGTTTGAGTCCGTCAGATCGAGCATGCGAGCTTTTGTGTCGACCCTGATAATGCGTTGCGCGAATTCCGGCCTTGGCGGCAGATCCGGGACAGCCTGAACAGTCTCGATCTGGAACGGCTGCACGTTGGGCACTTGCACGGTATCGCCTTTTTTCAGATCATTTAGATTTCGACCTGGATTCAGTTGCCGGATAAAATTCGGATCCGCATGATAACGTTCGGAGACAAAATCCAAGGCCGAGCGATACAAAACCCTTTTCAGCTTCGCCATGCCCTCCGGGGTGGAGGGAACCTTGCCGACCCAATGCATATCGCCTTCGGTCAGGGTATAGCTGGTGTAGACAGGTGAAATATTTTCTATCTCCTTCTGTAAAGCCGCATCGATCTGACCGGACGGCGCCTGGCCTCCGGCAGCTTGGAAACGTTGCAACGCCTTTCCAACAAAATCGCCCCAGTGCCCATCAATTTTCCCCGGTCCGAAGGAATGCTCGTCCAGATAGATCTGCAACCGGGTCGCTGTGTCCTGGTCCAGAACAGGCGGCGGGACTTGGGTGTGACCGAAGGTTGCCAGCGCGAAGGCTGGAAGGGCATAGAAAAGGATTCGGATCAGCATCATAAGATTTGATTCTCCAATTTGATTCGGGCTGCCCATGCTCAAAAATTCAATTCAATGAGAGTTGGCAGGGAAGCAGAATGATAACTCCACTTTTTTTCCCTGGCGATATGGGAAGTATGGTCAGTAACAGGCCTGCTCGGTTTTAATCCGTCGAGCTTTGACAATTCTGGAAGGCTTACCAGAATTCGGCGGTGTGCGGCGCAGCCTGATCCGCGGAGCGGCGCAATGCAAAACGCCTATGTATATTATGAACCGAATCAAAGGATTATTATTGACGGCAGCGTTCGGCCTGATAACGAGCGCACTTCCGGCACAATCTGCCAACGTAGTAATATCGGCTGTACCCTTCACTATCACAGCCCCCGGAACTTATGTGTTGGCGGGGAATTTAACTTGTCCCGCAACTCCCAATGGTGCGATCAATATCCCTTCCAATCTCCCGGGACCCGTT
>JAFAKL010000382.1 GCA_019235445.1 Verrucomicrobiota bacterium
TGCAAGCCCTTCAATTCCTATATTCCGGCGTCCCCAGCAGGGATCGATGAATGATGGGAGTAAACCGGATGGACAAAACATTATTGCACACAATTAGCTTTCGACGGTGAATGCGAACCCCGCTGGCGTAGCGAGAGAACAGACTTATCTTACCTCCGATGCGCGGGGCGATCCTTCCGCTGTGCCTCCTCCAAGCGGTTTTTCTGGCCGTCGGCATTTCGCAGCCGGCGGTGCTCTCGGATTTTGCCGCAGCCCGCAAACGAATGGTTGAGGAGCAACTCTCTGCTCCGGGTCGGGATATCAAGAACCGCCTCGTTCTGAACGCCATGGCGACGGTGCCGCGTCACGAGTTCGTGCCTGAATCTTTGCGCCAGTTTGCGTACTGGGATGAGCCGCTGCCGATAGGCTACGGTCAGACCATTTCCCAGCCGTTCATTGTGGCATTTATGACCGAGCAACTTAACCCCAAACCGACTGATCGAGTCCTCGAGATTGGCACCGGATCTGGATACCAGGCCGCTATTCTTTCGCGCCTCGTAGCTGAAGTCTATTCCATCGAGATTATTGAACCTCTCGCCAAACGAGCCGAGGCAGTGCTCAGACGGCTTGGATTTCTTAACGTGAAAGTGCTTGCCGGCGATGGTTACAAGGGCTGGCCAGAGCATGCGCCGTTCGACTCCGTCATTGTGACCTGTGCTCCAGACCATATTCCCCAGCCTCTCATCGATCAGTTGCAAGACGGCGGACGGATGGTCATCCCGGTCGGCCCTCCAGGCGATCAGCAACTTTACCTGCTGCGAAAGAATGGAACGAAGATCGAGCAACAAGCCGTGTTGCCGGTCTTTTTCGTGCCGATGACCAGGAAGACAGAAGCCGAAGACAGACCCTGATAGTCGCGTTGTGCAGCATTGACCTAGGATTGCTCTGCTTCGTACTCGTCCATGTCGGGTCGAATGATCAGGCCAGCCGCCATCAGGCGACTGTGTTATTTTCGCGCATTAAAGCCTCGTCCACCGCGACTGCAAGGTCGCTGCGCACCTGGATCCAATCTTCATACCGCTCAGTCCAAGCACGAAGGTTAAAGCTGAATGTGTGGGAGGAAAAGCTAACAGCATATGCTTGAGGTACCCACTCTTTTGTGATGCCCGGCTGATGGCCAGCGACAGCCTTCAAAACCTCGATCACATGTTGAGGCACCGCACCTCGAGCCACCGTGACCGCAACTTCGATCGCCCGGTACCGATCCGAGAGGGTCCAGTTAGTTACCTTATTGGAAATGATCGTTCCGTTTGGCACGATGATTTCGGAGCCCTCCATCGTGCGGATTACGCATGCCCTAATGCCGATGCGCCGGACCTCCCCAATGTCCGTGTCTATCTGGATGATGTCACCAACCTTAATCGGGCGTTCGAACAGCAATATCAATCCGCAAACGAAATTATTAATGACGGTCTGGAGTCCGAATCCGACCCCGACGGTAAATGCTCCTGCTAGAATGGTAACCTTCGTAAGATCAACGCCAAGCACTGCCAGCCCTACGAAAAATCCAATGAGCAGGATCGTATAGTGAACCATGGTCGAAATTGCTTGCGGAATGCCGTGGGCCGTTTGCAGTTATCTGGTCCGTCGACAGTGTGGTCTCGATGCTTCCAACAGATCTAACGGTCGATTCTGCTTGCGAGGCGATTTCAGAGAGAGGAATCGGCGTGGGTGCACGGCTTGGTTCGTTCCCAGCAGAGGAGAACTGCTGCGCTCCGGCGATGGTTCCGCTGAAACCCCAACAAAACGCAATGAATAAACCGATGCGGATTTGCCGCTGCGCCGTAAACGATTCCGGCACTTCTTTTGCTGTGGCGGTCCTTGGTGCGCGAGTCAAAGGGATTTCTGTTATAGCAGGATCTTTGGGTGTTTGATGTAAAGCCGATCGTTGGTCCGCGACGGTCGGAGGCAAAGTCCGGCAGAACGGGTCTGCGAGTGGGCTGCGCTCAAACACCGAGCCGCGGAGAAACCATTGCAAGGCCACTCTTATCGCGGAAATACTTTTTAAGACCTGACCTGATTCCCGGAAGGTATTAGGTTCATGCGGGAGTCTTCCGGCGCCGATTGAGGTTCAGCTGGCATTTGCCGGAGATGGAGAAAGCAATGGTTAATCAAGGTCAGCAACGCGCAGAGAACTCCTGGTCAACGCGGCGGAACGAAAAGCTTCGCCGCATCAAGAATGTCCGGCCCTGGATGCAAGGTCGTATTCTCTCGCAGGAGAAGATCGTCGAAGCGCTCGAACTGCTGGTGAAGAGCGGAGATCGTGTCGTCCTGGAAGGAGACAATCAGAAGCAGGCGGACTTCCTTTCCCGCTCGCTGGTGAAGGTCGATCCGGATAAGTTGCACGATTTGCACCTGATCATTTCGAGTATCAGCCGCCCGGAACACTTGACCCTTTTCGAACTTGGCATCGCCAGGAAGGTGGATTTTTCTTTTGCCGGCCCACAAAGTCTGCGGCTTGCCCAGTTACTGGAAGACGGCAGGATCGAAATCGGAGCGATCCATACCTACGTCGAACTGTACGCCAGGTTGCTCATCGACCTCATCCCGGACGTGGTCCTGGTGTGTGCTGAACAAGCCGACGAGGAAGGCAACCTTTATACCGGGCCGAACACGGAAGATACGCCAGTGATCGTCGAGGCGGCGGCCTTTCACGACGGCATCGTTGTCGCGCAGGTCAATGAGATCACCGGCAAACTGCCGCGCGTCGATATTCCCGGCTCATGGGTGGATGCGGTCGTGCAGGCTGACCG
>JAFAKL010000383.1 GCA_019235445.1 Verrucomicrobiota bacterium
CATTCCGGTGATCCTGATCTACACAGTCACCCAGCTGCCGTTTGCAACCTGGATGCTCCGGTCCTATTTCGATAGCATTCCGAGGGAACTGGACGAAGCAGCCAAAGTAGATGGTTGTTCGCCTTTGCGGATCTTTACCCAAATCATTCTACCATTGACCGCTCCTGGTATCGCCGCCGTGGCGATTTTCTCCTTTCTCTTCTCTTACAATGAATTCTTTATCTCCAGCGTTTTCTTACGGGAGGAGAATCGCATGACGATGCCGGTGGGCATCCAATCCTTCATGCAACAATACTCAACGGATTGGGGAAGTCTGATGGCTTCGGCAACGCTGGCCATGGTTCCGACGCTGATCCTTTTTCTGTTCATCCAGAAATATATGATTTCGGGAGCTACCGCCGGTGCGGTGAAGGGTTGATTCAGGAGCATTATTCATGTCGATTAAAAATGAGGAGCAAGCTGTGCCCCAGGCAAGCGCATCTGCACCTGAACTTCGGATTAGAGTAGGGTTCGTTGGTTGTGGCGAGGTGGCGCAAATTATGCATTGGCCGAGCCTGTTCCAATTACCGGATCGATTTGAGGTTACTGCCCTTTGCGATGTGAGCCCATTGGTGGTGGAGCAATTGGGGAAGGCTTGGAACGTCGCTACCCTGACTACGGATCACCGAGAGTTAGTAACCAGCGACGACGTAGATGCGGTGCTAGTCGCAAATCCCAATGCCTTCCACGCGGAGGTGACGCTGGACGCGGTCGCTGCTGGGAAGCACGTGCTCGTGGAAAAGCCCATGTGCATCACTCGCCGGGAAGCCAAGCAGATTATCGCCGCCCAAAAGGACCGCCGCGTGGTGGTGCAAGTCGGCTATATGCGCCGATACGCGCCGGCCTTTCTGGACGGATGCGAGTTAGTCAAAGCCATGCCGGCGATAAAGTTCGCTCGAGTTCGCGACTTGATTGGCTTGAACTCGCTCATCGTTAATTCCACTTCGCGTGTCATTCGCGATGAGCAGTTGCAGGAATCGCTGAAGAACGAGGGCAAGCTGCGCGATCAGGCGTTAATTGACGAAGCACTCGGGGGGGACCCTTCGCCGGATCTTCGGCAGGCCTACGCGGTGATGCTTGGGCTCAGCAGTCACGACATTTCGGCCATGCGCGAACTGCTGGGTGTACCCAGGAAAGTGCTTTTTGCAGCCCAGCGCGGCGGAGGCCGGTACCTGGCGGCGGCTTTCGATTACGGCCCATTTGTCTGCCAGTTCGAAACCGGTATTGACAAGATCGCGCGGTTTGACGCTCACCTTGAGGTATATGGAAGCCAAAAGGTGGTCCGAATACAATACGATACGCCCTACGTTCGCAATTCGCCGGTCCGGCTTTTCGTAACCGAAGATAACCAAAGGGGAGGTGTGGCAAGCCTGGATTCACACCCTTCCTGGGGAGATCCGTTTGTGGCAGAATGGCAGGCGTTTTACGAAAATATCACGCAGAACAAGGTCCCGAAAACCGGTCCGGAAGACTTTGTGCACGACCTTGAGCTATTCGGCGAAATGGCGCGACTGATGCGCGAGGTCTAATACGACACGACGCGCCATTTTTCAGGTGGAGAAAACAGGAGTCAGAATTCAGGAGTCAGGATTCAGAATTCAGGAGTGGGTTCGGGGTGTAAGGGGACGTTGGAACGACATCTTGCGTTTCAGTACGATTTGGCGAACAGCACTCTGCGTGGGCTCGGCTCCCCTGAAATCACGCATTGCCCCGGCTGATCGTCACGGACTTCCTGATCAAACGGAATACAGCGGATGGTTACTTTCAGTTCATCTTTGATGCGAGCTTCGACCTCCGGATTTCCTGACCAATGCGCGAGCGCGAATCCGCCGTGGATTTCCGGCTTCTCCTTATTTTTCGGGGTAAAAAAATCGTAGAAATCTTTCTTGGAATCGATCCGCACGGTATTGGAGTCACGTAGTACTTTGGCTCGATCGTAGAGGTTCTGCTGAATCTCTCCGAGCATCGCGGGAAGTTGGTCTACGAGCTCATTGCCCGGCTTGAATATCTTCTCTTT
>JAFAKL010000030.1 GCA_019235445.1 Verrucomicrobiota bacterium
GCTCTTTTGCCGGCCTTTCGACGAGGGCACTGGCACGGGAGGTGATCCCGCATTAGCTTTGTCACCTTATGCCCAGTTCTGTCGAGCATGCTCGAGATAGGATTATCATTCGAGGCGCGCGTCAAAACAACCTGAAAGGGATCAATCTCGACCTTGAACTGAACAAGTTCCATGTAATCACGGGTCCAAGCGGCAGCGGCAAGTCGAGTCTGGCTTTCGACACCATCTACGCGGAGGGGCAACGCCGGTACGTCGAGACATTCAGCCCATACACTCGCCAGTTTCTCGAGCGGATGGACAAACCGCTGGTGGATGAAATCCTCGGCATTCCACCCGCAATCGCGATCGAACAGGCGAATCGCGTGCGCACGACGCGATCCACCGTCGGCACCATGACCGAGATCAACGATTACCTGAAACTCCTGATGCCACGCCTGGCGCGAGCTTTTTGTCCTGAATGCCAGCGCGAGATCATTCGCGAAACCCCGATCAGCATTGCAGCGACCGTAAGAGAAAACCTGAACTCCCGTGCGGTTCTGGTTACGTTCGGGGTACCGGCACCGGCAGGTACCGACCCCAATGACTTTTTCTCTTTTTTGAAGCAGCAGGGCTTCCTTCGTGTCTGGCTGAATAAGGAAACGATCCGGACCGACACCGCGCCTCTGGTAAAACGGCTTCCTGGCCTCGTTTTCGCGATCCAGGATCGTATAACGATCGACCAGCCTAATCATTCACGCCTTGTAGAGGCGATTGAGCAGGCTCTGAACTACGGAAAAGGCCAGCTGAACATCGTCACGCTTAATCCGGTCGAGGAGTATCGTTTTTCTACCGGCTGGCATTGTCCCTACTGCGATCTGGACATCCGCCCACCCTCGCCTGGTCTCTTTTCTTTTAACAATCCCCTCGGGGCCTGTCCTGGTTGCCGCGGCTTCGGACGCACGATCGGAATTGACCTTAACCGCGCCATGCCTAATCGAAGATTGAGCATCGCCGATGGGGTGGTAAGACCGTTTCAAACCGGTCAGATGCGCGAGTGCCAACAGGATCTGCTCTCACGGGCGCTGGATCGGCAAGTCGATATCCACTGTCCTTTCGAGGATCTGCCAAAAGCAGACCAGGAATGGGTCATCAACGGCGATCTTCGTCCGGATCTGAGCGCGGAGGAGGTTTGGCAGAGCGGAGGATGGTACGGCATCCGTGGGTTCTTTGATTGGATGGATTCGCGGACCTACAAAATGCACGTGCGCGTATTTCTGAGCCGCTATCGGGCGTACACACTTTGCCCGCAATGCCAGGGATCGCGGTTCAAACCGGAGACGCTGAATTTCCGGCTGGTCATTGGCGGACAACGATTCACACTCCCGGATTTGCAGCAGATGCCGGTCGAGAAACTGGCAGGCCTTCTGGCCGAACTGCGGATCGCCGAAAGCGATAGCGCGACAGAAATCGTCCGCTCGCAAATTGTTTCCCGTCTGACTTACCTGGTCGACGTTGGGCTTGGGTATCTCGCCTTGGATCGTCCGACGCGCTCCCTTTCCGGCGGCGAGGTGCAAAGAGTCAACCTGACCACTTGCCTGGGTGCCTCTCTGGTCAACACTCTGTTCGTGCTCGATGAACCGAGCGTTGGACTACACCCGAGAGATGTTGACCGTTTGATCGGCGTCCTGCGCAGCTTACGCAACAAAGGCAATACGGTTTTGGTGGTCGAGCATGAAGAGGCTATTATTCGAAGTGCGGATAACCTGATCGAAATCGGTCCTGGTCGCGGTGAACTCGGTGGAGAGCTGGTCTATCAGGGGCCGGTCGACCAGATCGACGATGCGATGCCTGAGTCGCTGACGGGCGCCTATCTTACGGGAAGAAAACGGATTCTCCCACCTCCAGAGCGACGCAAGCCGAAGGGCTATCTCGAGATTCTCGGGGCGCGGGAACACAACCTCAAGAACATCGACGTCAGATTTCCTCTTCACACCTTCTGTTGCGTAACGGGTGTTTCCGGATCGGGAAAAAGCACTTTGATCCAGGATATCCTCTACCAGAATCTAATTCGACTGAAGGGCGGCTCCAGCGAGGAAGCACCCGGAATCTGCGACCAGATCCTCGGGGTGCACGACATCGACGAGATTATCCTTGTGGATCAATCGAGCCTGGCGCGATCGCCAAGGTCGAGTCCGGCGGTTTACGTAGGGGTTTTCGATCATATCAGGGAGCTTTTCTCGAATCTCCCGGAGTCAAAAGCTGCTGGATTAACTCCCGCTGCTTTCTCCTTCAACTCTGGAACCGGCCGTTGCGAACGTTGCTCCGGGCTTGGTTACGAGAAGGTCGAAATGCAGTTTCTCAGTGATCAATACATTCGTTGCGGTGAATGTGACGGGAAACGGTATCAGCCGCATGTGCTTGAGATCAAGATGCAGGGCAAGTCCATTCATGACGTCCTGGAACTGACCGTAACGGAGGCGATCGAATTCTTTCAGCCTGCCAAAGGGCAGGACGCCTTCGTCGAGCCGCTGGAACTCCTAAAACGCGTAGGCCTCGGCTATCTAAGACTCGGACAACCGGTCAATGTGCTCTCAGGAGGTGAATCGCAGCGCCTTAAACTTGTTGGTCACCTGGCGGAGAGCAAGAAAAACCGGCGTCATACTCTGCTGATCTTCGACGAACCGACAACTGGTCTGCACTTCGATGATATTGCCTCTCTTCTAAAGCTGTTTCAGCAGCTAGTAGAGCGTGGCGACACGTTGATTGTCATCGAACACAACATGGATGTGATCCAGTCTGCTGACTACGTCATCGATCTAGGCCCGGAAGCAGGCGTTAACGGCGGAACAATCATTGCTGCGGGAACTCCCGAACAAGTGGCAAATGAACCCCGCTCCCAAACGGGAATTTTTCTCCGAGAAAAGCTGGCCGCCCGCGGATCCCGTTTGAGCGCCCGAGTCGCCGAGACCCCAGCCAAGATTTCAAAGCCGTTGATTACCGTTCAGGGAGGACGTCATCACAATCTGAAAAATCTCTCCCTCGAGCTTCCACACGAAAAGTTCATCGTGATTACGGGCCTGAGCGGATCGGGTAAGTCTAGTCTCGCCTTTGACATACTGTTCGCAGAAGGTCAACGCCGTTTTCTGGACAGCATGTCGGCCTACGCCCGGCAATTTGTGGAACAGCTGGAACGCCCGGATGTGGATCATGTGGAGGGCATACCGCCCAGCGTGGCAATCGAGCAGAGACTTACACAGGGAGGCGGGAAATCCACGGTGGCAACATTGACGGAAGTCTATCATTTTCTGCGGCTTCTCTTCGCGAAACTCGGGACCCAATATTGTCCTCGTTGTGACATTCCGGTAACTAAACAAAGCGTCGCAGCGATCTTCAGCCAGGTGCGGGACATTCTTGCCAAGACGCATGCGACCCTGACGGCGCCGCTTGTAAAAGCGCGCAAAGGCTACCACAAAGAGGTTGCGGCCTGGGTTAAACGGGAAGGATACGAAGAGTTAATCGTTGACGGCAAGAGATACCAGATCGCCGAATTTCCCAGCCTGGAGCGCTATCGGGAACACACAATTGAAGTCGTTATCGCCGAATTGAAAAAACCCGATCATCACCAGCTGCAACAACTAATAAAGGCCGCGTTGCAGGTTGGGAACGGCTCAGCGTTCCTATGGACAACAAACCTTCAATCTAAGCGCACATTGCGACGCCCATGGGGAGAGAACGGTAGAAGTCTCATTCCCGATCGGGTGGTGTTGAGCAGCGAAATGACTTGTCCCAACTGCGGGGATTCGTTTGAGGAGCTGGATCCTCGTCTTTTCTCGTTCAATTCGCCGCATGGCTGGTGTCCAACATGTAACGGCTACGGTTACATCCTGCCGTTCACCACCGACGACGATGAGAAAGCGGAGTCGAAACTGGCAGCGGAATTAATCGCCGAACGCCGAAGCGACTCGGTGGATATCGACAGCGTGGAGCAGTGTTCCGAATGCCGAGGCAGCCGTCTGAACGCGATCGCTCGCGCTGTGCAGGTGCAAGGCTATACCATTGACCAAATCACCGCGAGTGCAATCAGGCACCTGATCTCACTGCTCGAGAGTTTTCAATTTTCCGGGAAGAATCGTCCGATTGCATCGGACATCGTCGCTGAAATCAAGCAGCGGCTGTTGTTCATGCGACAGGTCGGGCTGGATTATCTAGCCCTCGACCGGCCGGCAAAGACCTTGAGCGGCGGTGAATCACAACGAATTCGACTCGCAGCGCAACTCGGTTCAAATCTGCGCGGCGTCTTGTATGTTCTGGATGAGCCCACCATCGGATTACACCCGAGAGATAATGAGAGACTTCTCGACACCTTGGAAGCGCTCAAAGAAAAAGGCAACACTCTGGTCGTCGTTGAGCATGACGAAGAAACCATGCGGCGCGCGGACTTGATCGTTGATCTCGGGCCCGGCGCAGGACGCAGTGGCGGTAACCTGGTCTTCCTGGGCCCCAGGAGAGAGATCCTGAAGCACGAGGATTCTGTGACAGGCAGATACCTGACGCAGCCAATGGTTCATCCGTTGCGCGGGTCGTGGCGCCCGTTGCACGGCGCGGACTGGCTCGAAATCCGGGGCGCACACGCGAATAACCTTAAAAACATTGACATCCGCTTTCCGATCGGACGGCTGTCGGTGATTACCGGAGTATCCGGCTCGGGAAAAAGCACGATTTTGCGATCAGTCCTGCTCCCCGCCGTGGGGGCCCATCTGCAAAGAACAAGAACAAAAAATGTCTCGGAAACCCATCCTTGGAACGAAGTCACGGGAGTGGGACACCTCGGCGCCGTCTTCGAAGTGGATCAATCGCCGATCGGCAAAACGTCTCGTTCCATACCTGCAACGTACGTTAAGATATTCGATGAGATCCGCGCGCTATTTGCTCAGCTTCCGGAATCCCGGATCCGCGGCTACAGCCGGAGCCGTTTCTCCTTCAACACGGAAGGCGGCCGTTGTGAGACTTGCGCCGGCCAGGGAGTAATCAAGCTGGAGATGAACTTCCTGCCGCCAAGCTATATCCCGTGCGAAATCTGCCGCGGGAAGCGGTTCAATTCCCAAACGCTCGCAGTCCGGTATAATGGCAAGAGTATTGGCGATCTGCTCGAGTTAACGATCGAGGAAGCCGCAGAGTTCTTTAGATCGCAGCCGCGAATTCAAAAGGCCCTCTACCTCCTGGTGCAAACCGGACTTGGCTATCTGCAACTTGGGCAACCGAGCCCCACTCTCAGTGGAGGTGAAGCGCAGCGTCTGAAAATCGTCAGTGAATTAAAAACCGGTGTTGCACGCGGATTAACGGATAGGCTCAGGAGAAACATCACCCCGAAGAGCACCCTTTATTTGCTCGAAGAGCCAACGATCGGATTGCATATGGCGGATGTGGAACTGCTCATAGGAGTCTTGCACCGTTTGGTCGATGAAGGGAACACCGTGATTCTCATTGAGCATAACCTCGATATCATCGCAGAGGCTGATTACATTCTCGATATCGGTCCTGAGGCGGGCGATGCCGGCGGGGAGGTTGTCGCTGCGGGATCCGTGGAAGAGCTCGCCCAAGAGAAGGAAAGCCGAACGGCCCCATTTCTCCGCAAACTCCTCAGCGGACGGCGGAAGAAACGGGTCGGCGGATCGGCGGGTCGGCGGATCGGCGTGGGGGAAAGGGATTTGGAACTCCTACTCTAGTGCACCAAGTCCGTGACTGGTGCACTAATCTAATCTGCGAAATCTGTGGAATCCGCGGTTACAAACTAAGTTGTCTTAGAATCTGGGCTGAAGGCGCGTTTGACGCCCAATGCCGACACGCTGCTTCTACGCCTTTCACTGGAATTGATTTCATCAAGGCGTCCGGGGTGCGAACCACCCTCACATGTTTACCCAGCGGCGCCCAGACGGTCGCATCGGACGGACCGAACAGGGCGACGGTCGGAATTCCGAGCGCAGCAGCGAGATGGGTAACTCCCGAGTCATGCCCGAGGAAAAGCACGCATCCGTTGAGCGCCTGGCAGAGGTCCGCGAGACTTGCGTTCAAAAGGGGTCTGAGACATTCGATTTCGCAACGCGCACGAAAATCGCGAACGGCCTCGTCATCTGCTTCTCCCCCAATCAAGAGAAACTCGCAGAAGAAGCCATCCAGCAGCCGCGTTAGTTCGACCCAATGCTCGATCGGCCAATTTTTTTTTGGAGAACCGCTGCCAACGTGAAAGCCGAGTTTCGCGGATCGCGGAGGTTTCGGCCCGACGGACAATTTTGGGACTGGATCATAGAGGCTCGATCCAAGCAATCCGAGCACTTCGGCCAATTGAAAGACCGCATGCACTCCAGGTCGCATTTTACTCGAAGCTGCAATTACCCGTTTCACTCCGGCGGCAACTAATCTTCTAGAGATGACCGCGTCGGGATCGGACAAGTAGCTGATCGCAAGATCGAATCCATCGAACCGGTTCCGAACGATCTCCGGCAGGGGACCCCCTCCGAACAGTGGGAGCAGATCCGGCGCATCTAACCGCTCAACTCGATCGACGTATTCTGGCGCCGCCAGCAAGGCTTGGGGAAATCTGCCCAGCAAAAGCAACTCGGCATCCGGGTAACACTTCCGAATCTCGCTCAGGACAGGGAGCGTTAAAATCAGGTCTCCGAGCGCGCCTCCGCGCAAAACCAGAATTTTCAACCCGAGAAAGCTAATGGGGTTGTTCGAAACCTGGCATCGAGCCAAGTTTGCCAGTCTTCTCCCAATCCGAAGGCTGGTTCCAGGGGATGGTGCTTTCAGGCTTTCCGAATTGAGGGGTTTGGTTCACCTCCTTCGCCTTATTGGAGTCGTCGGAAACGCATCCCATCAAGGCCAAAGCTAAGCTGAGAACTGAAATGACTTTCTTCATTTTGTGGCGAGTAATACTGCATCTCCAATAGCAACTTTTGAAAGATTGTCAGGAGCAGGAGAAGCAAATTCAGCAATGCAACTGTTCGGCTCGACAGAGACGACGCGCAACTGGGTCAACTTCTCGCCGTTTCTAACGACCGTTAGTCTGGAATTGGTGGCAACTCCGGCATCACTCCCCAAACTGACGGTCAGCGCTTTGGCCTGCTGGTTAATCGAAAGGATGCTCCCTTCCACAGGAAACATATATTTCCCCTTTGCTTTGTTCGCTGCGATCCGGAATTGATTCAACGCATCTTCGATGCCGATCAGTCGACTCGCCAGGGCCTGGCGGTCCTGTTCCGCACGCTGCTTCTGTTCGAGATTCCGACCCGCCTCAGTTAAGGCGGCAGTCAGCGCTTTATTTTCGCTATCCCGTGCGGCGAGTTGTTCCGCCGCCTGGTTCAGTTTGGCTTTGGTGGCATTCAATTCCGCAGAGCGCGAATCCCGCTCTTGCTGGGTCAACCGCTCCTGAGTGGAAAGGCGCTCCTCCGTTTGCTTCAGCTTTTGCTGCAACTCATTCAATTGGTTTCCTGCTTGAGCGCCGGCCGATTCGGATTCGCTCAAATCCTCGCTGAGTCGCGCAATCTTAGCCCGGTTGAAGAAACCCAGGACCGCCGAACCAAGCGCGCAAATAATCGAGACCAACAACAAGAACCTGATCATTTTCCGCTTAACATGGTGTGTTTTGCCCCTAGTGACGAGAAAACTGCCTCACCGGAGTGGCTACAGGGAAAACCCAAAATTCAAAGCACACAACTCCAAACTCAAAACTCTCCGCAGTACGCGATATGCTAAAAAGAAAGCCATTGCCCTCCGTGCGTAACTAGTCCATTGAGATAGAACCGTCAGGGGCTACGGATCGATGACTTACGAACCCCGCCAGGGCAGGAATGCAGCAACGGTAGTATGCTCTTCGTTGCCGAAGTCCTCTGACGGCCTTTTAGTAGCAGTCACCTTTGGAAATGTCGATCTCCATTCTTGCCGGGCTCCCACCGCGCTCGGAGTTGCTGCGCAGTGACAGTGTGGTAATCGGCCGGGCTGCGGAAGTCGATCTGATCCTGGGTCATCCTGAGGTGTCGCGGCGTCACTGCCGGGTTCTATTCGAAGGTGGGGAATGGTTTATTGAAGACCTGGGCAGCCAGCGCGGAACTGCGGTTAACGGGAAGCGTATCTCGGGTCGGACCGCGCTCAGGTCCGGAGATCAGATCCAGGTTGGTCCAGTCACCCTGGCTTTCGGGGTCGGCTCCGATGAATCTCCGGGAGCGGCGGAGTTGGTGAACCCCCTCGGCACTGTTCTGTACATGGGAAAACCAACTGCGGATATCCCCCTGGGGTCTGACCTCATTTTCGGGCGAAGCGATGAGGCGGATGTTGTGTTAAGCGATCCCGTGGTCTCGCGACGCCATGCCATGATCGAATCGGGACCGAAAGGATATCGGTTACTCGATCTTCATAGCAAATCGGGATCGTTCGTCAACGGTCGCCGCTTCGACGAACATGATCTCGTAATCGGCGACCAGATCCAATTGGGACCATTTTTCTTCATTTACGATGGGAGACGCCTTGTTCGAGTCCGGCGCCTGTCTGTCGGTCGCATTATCGCTATCGGTCTCACTCGCCACGGTGACAACGGCCCGATCTTGAATCGCGCAGGCTTTGTCGCGGAACCCGGTCAGTTCATCGGGATACTTGGACCAAGCGGCGCTGGGAAAACCACGCTTCTGGATGCTTTGAGCGGTCTTCGACCGGCTGAGAGCGGGAAGGTTCGATTCGATCAAACCGATCTGTATAAAAATCTCGGCCAGCTTCGCTCGTTGTTCGGTTATGTGCCGCAAGACGATATTGTTCACTCAGACCTGACGGTCACCGAAGCGCTGACCTTTGCGGCTCGTCTGCGGCTGCCTGCCGGAACGCCTAGACCAGAGATCGTGAAGCTGGTGGATCATACGATTGTCAGCCTCGGATTGGCCGACCGAGTGAATCTGAAGATTGGCCGTCTGTCCGGCGGGCAGCGAAAACGGGTCAGTGTGGGAGTTGAACTATTGAGTCGTCCGCCTCTTTTGTTTCTGGATGAGCCAACCTCTGGGCTGGATCCTCTGGCGGAATTCAAACTCATGGAATTATTACGCCACCTGGCTGACACGGGCTGCACGGTGATCTGTACCACTCACGTGATGGAAAACGTTTACCTGATGGACCAGATTGCCATCGTTTCTGACGGCCGCGTCGTGTTCCAGGGTCCTCCAGAGGAGGCGCGTTCCAGATTCGGAGTAATCCGCCTCTCCTCACTGTACGATGCACTCCAGTCCATTGAATCGAGAGCTCTCCCTTCCTTCGAGCCAACGCTTCCAGGCGAGCCAGACCACGATGCGCCTGCGCCTGCGCCTCTGACCACAAACAGGAGGACGTTTTCGCTCCCTATCCTTTTGCAACGCCAGCTTGCAATCTTCAAAGCCGATCCCAAGAATCTGATCATCCTGCTGGCCCAACCGATTATCATTGGGTCTCTGGTCGCTTGGGCAGCATCCGACCCGCAGCTAGACCAGTTTTTTGCCTATCTCGCGACACTCTGGTTCGGTTGCAGCAATTCAGCACAGGAAATTGTCAAAGAGCTGCCGATCTATCGCCGTGAGCGCCTGGTCGGGTTAAGCCGTTGGAGTTACCTGACCAGTAAATTTGTCTGGATGGCCAGTCTGACCGCTTCTCAATCGCTCCTGCTTTACGCGACCATCGCGGTCGGTAAGTTCGGTGTTCATGGCAATTTCCAATGGCAGATCATCGGGCTCATTCTCCTGGCTTTGGCTGCCACGGGAATTGGTTTGACGACCTCCGCTTTTGCGAGGTCCCCCATGCAGGCAGTAATGCTGGTTCCCCTGCTGCTAATCCCCCAGATCCTTTTTTCCGGTTTCACAGTACCGGCCAAAGACATGACCCCGCCGGTCCTGAACCTAAGCCAGATCATGCCCACCTTTGCCGCTCAGCGGATCGCGGATGTCAGCTTTTTGATCAACCAGAAGATTTCCGGGGCGCTCGCCCAAAACTATCCGATTGCTTATTTGAACATCAACGACTGGGTCCGATCAAGGACCGGGGAACGACTCAAAACCGGAACCGTCTACCGGGAGATCCGGCCGGTATGGGTCGCCTGCGGATCACTTTCGTTGTGGACGATCGGCGGTTTCATCTGCTCTTACTGGCTTCTGGGCAGAAAAGAGCGCGGGTAAGAGTCAGCTCCCCGCTGGAAGGGAATTTTTTCCCGCTAAGTCCCGCAACCCAAAAACACGGACTGACTGACTTTTACCTTTCAGCTGGAACTCTCCAAATTTCACAAAGTCGTATCTGGCAGGCAAGACGGTAACCACATCCTGCGACAGGACAAGGTTTTGGTTCAACTCCTTCATGACGCCCTCGAGCCGGAAGGCGGTGTTCACGGTGTCGCCGATGATGGTGGCATCTCTCATTGCGACTTGACCGATGTTGCTGCTGGTGACGCGGCCGAAATGAACCGCGATCCCGACGCGAAATGGGGTCTCGGTCCCCGGCCAGACTCGGTTGGCGGCCAGCTGGAGAATGGTCAGCGCCGCGTCCAGGCAAACTGCGCATTCGGTTCCTTCCTCGTCGCGTGCCGGCCAGTAGGCGAGCAACGCGTCGCCGATATATTTGTCGATGATCCCGCCGGCCGATTGCACCGCGTTCCCGATGTCGCGAAACCAATTGCCAATGATTTGGGCCAGTTCGCGTTCTCCCAATTTTTCCGCCATCGCACTGAAACCGCGGATGTCGCAGACAAGTATTGCGACAGACAACACGGCCTGGTGCCCTTCCAAACTCCCAGCCGCCAAGGTTGCATCCACGTTGGCAGAGGGCTCGTCATCGGGAGATTGATCGAAGACGAGCTCGTAATTAGCGATCCGGACTCTAGCGCCTGTTTCGAGCGTGACGGGCATCACCACGCGCTGATCATTCACAAACGTTCCATTTCGGCTGCCCAGATCCATGATTTGATATTGGAAGCCGTTGTGGCAACGCACGATGGCATGCTGGCGGGAAACGTGGTTTCCCTGGAGTGGAATGGTATTGTCCGCAGTCCGACCAATCGTGGCGGTGTTGTTAACTTCTCGTTCGAAAGGTTCTCCCCCAGGGGAATTAACGCGAAACTTTGCGGGCATTTCCGTGGCTACGATGGCACGCCGGCCGGTTATTGGCCAGCGGCAATCTCGCGTCGGATTCGCGCCCGCGGCAGGCCAATTCCGGGTTCCGATGTCAGGTCTCCTGATGCAAAAATAAGTTGACCTCCCGGAAGCAAGCCCCTAAGATTCGCGATTATTCCATCAAGAGTGGCGGAGGGACTGGCCCTGCGATGCCACGGCAACCGGTTCCGCGAAGGCGGAACGACCAGGTGCCAATTCCAGCTCCGAAAAATTTTCGGGCAAAGATGGAGAGAGCGTAGACCTTGTCACTCGCGCGACTCTTGGTGGGAAGAATTTAATGATATGCCCGCCTTCATCTATGGATAAATCGCCGTTCTTTTCGCACCTTCGTTGTCGGGAGTGTGATCGACAGTACCCAAAAGGCGCTGTTCACGTCTGTGAATTCGATTTCGGTCCCCTCGAGGCCGCCTACGATTACGACTCGATCTACAAAGCTTTGACACGCCAGAAGATTCTTTCCCGCCCACGGTCGATGTGGCGTTATCGTGAGCTCCTGCCGATCGAAAATGAACCCACCGTCGGTGTCCAGACGGGATTCACCCCCTTGATTCGGGCTCGCCGCTTAGCGGCACGCCTCGGCGTCGAAGAGCTTTACATCAAAAACGACACCGTCAATTACCCCACGCTTTCGTTCAAGGATCGCGTCGTCTCAGTCGCTTTGAGCCGGGCCAAGGAACTCGGCATCGACACCGTTGCCTGTGCCTCCACCGGAAACTTAGCGAACTCGGTGGCGGCAAACGCCGCCGCCGCGGGGCTTCGCAGTTTTGTGCTGATTCCCGCGGACCTCGAACCGACAAAGATTCTCGGCTCACTGATCTTCGGCACTAACGTGATTGGCATCCAGGGCGCCTACGATCAGGTGAACCGGCTTTGTTCCGAAATCGCCGGCCGATATCATTGGGGGTTCGTGAATGTAAACCTTCGACCTTACTACGCCGAGGGCTCGAAGACGATGGGATTTGAGATCATGGAACAACTTGGGTGGCGTTTGCCCAGGCATACTGTGGTTTGCATGGCCAGTGGCTCTCTGCTGACAAAGATCTATAAGTCGTTTCAGGAGTTTAGTAAGCTCGGGCTCGTCGAGCCAGGGGAGTCAAGCATTTATGGGGCTCAAGCGGCCGGATGCTCCCCGATCACCACTGCCATCAAGAACAATACGGAAGTTGTTAAACCCGTCGCCAAACCTCACACCATTGCAAAATCGTTGTCGATCGGCACTCCTGCAGACGGTTACTACGCCATCCGAACAATGAAACAAACCGGCGGCACGGCGGAGGATTGCACGGATGAGGAGATCATTGACGCGATCAAACTTCTGGCCGAAACCGAAGGGATTTTCGCTGAGACTGCAGGTGGAGTCACGGTGGCGTGCGCTCGGAAACTGATCGAATGCGGCTGCATCCCGCCAAACGAAAGCATCGTCCTGTGTATTACGGGCCACGGCTTGAAGACGCAGGAGGCTGTGATTGACAAGGTCGGTCAGGCCAAACTGATTCGCCCGAACCTGAAAGAATTTGAATCTCTCTTTGAACATCCAATCCAGACAAACTAACCCTATGGCCATCCCCGTTCGTATCCCTACCCCGTTAAGAAAACTGACCCAAAATCAAGAAGTGGTTGAAGCTGAAGGCACAACGATCCGTGAGTTGCTTGAGTGTCTCGAGAGAACCTATCCGGGGCTGAAAGAGCGCATTTGCGACGATCAGGATCAGATCCGACGATTCGTGAATGTCTTCTTAAATGACGAAGATGTCCGCTTTCTGGATGAATCCGAGACCGCGGTGAAATCGGGCGACGAAGTCAGCATCGTGCCCGCCATTGCCGGGGGATAATTGAGGACGAGAACGACACGACCGGGTGAGCGGAAGGGGGTCAGTGGACCGCCAGGCGCTCTTTCATCACCATTTGGAACGGAGAGGGTCCAGAGGTAAGGCCGCGGCGGACCGGACGGACGGGACGGTTAGCGGCGAGAGCGAGTTCGCAGCCAGTCAAGATGCCGCTAATGACCAGCTTCATCTCCAATTGGGCGAACGCCATCCCGATGCAACGCCGGATACCGCCACCGAACGGTAAATACTCGAAGGGCGTATAGCGCCGCTCCAAAAATCGTTCGGGCCGGTATTCGTCTGGATCCGGGTAGACATCCTCGCGGTGATGGGCCAGGTAGATACAGCCGACCACGATGGTCCCAGGCGCAAGCGACGAACCCGTCAACTCAAGCCGCGATCTGGTGACGCGCGGAAAGGTCAGCATCCCTACGGGATAAATCCGCAATGTTTCAGAACAAATCGCATTTAAGTAGGGAAGTCGAGCGACAACGCCGGGATCCAGAGTGCCGTCGAGCGACTGCAGCTCATTCCACAGTTGTTCACGGACCCTTGGCAATTTGTGAATCCAGTACAAAGCCCATGTAAGGGCGGTGGCAGTCGTTTCATGGCCTGTGACGAGCAGAGTCATCAACTCGTCCCGCAGTTCAAGCTTCGTCAATGGCTCGCCTGACTCGTCACGGGCAGACATCAGCAAAGTGAGAATATCGTTCCGTCCGGGGTCAGGACGGTTTTGACGTTCCGCGATCTCATCGTAGACGAGCTGGTCTATTTGCTGCCGGTCACGAATGAAATTACCCCACGGACTCAGCGGGCCGAAATCCCGGCGAAGCATCGGAAAAAAGATAAAACTGGTAATAAATGGGTTATTCATCCGATCGAGCACGCGTGCTAAGAGGCTCTCGAGTTGATGATATCTGGCACCGCCGCTTAAGCCAAAGACCGCGCGCAGGATGACGCGCATGGAAATTTTTTGCATCGCCTTCCGCACAGAAAATGGCTTTCCGGCGACCCACTCGCTCATCACTTCCCGGGTAATATCTTGAATGAGTTGTCCGTACGAACGCATCCGTTCTCCGTGTAAGGTGGGCATCAGCAGTTGACGCATCCGCCGATGGCGATCACCGCTTAATCCAATCACAGATTGCGCTCCTAAAAGGGGTTCGAAGGCTTCATTCAGTTCACCCGGCGCTTCGAACAGCTCTGAATCATCCGCTGTTAAGATAATTCGCAAGGCTTCAGGACTGCTGAAGAGAGCCATTGGTCCCACTCTCTGGCTGAGCACTACGGTGAAGCAGTCGCCATAAGCACGGCTGCAGCCGCGCATAAATGAAAATGGCATCGTGATCCATTGAAACATCTGCCAGAAGCTCGGTGATGTTGGCCCGTCCGGGAGCGACATAAGTGAGTGCCTTGGTTGGTGTAATTTTGGTCGGCGCCTCAGGGCGGACTAACCGGCGAAGGCCGGATCAAAACGTTTCGGGAGCACCACGTGAAAGGTGGTGCCTTTACCCGTTTCGCTCTCGAGCCAAATCCGGCCGCCGTGGGCATCCACCGTCGATTTTGCGATCGCCATGCCGAGACCGGTTCCATGTTTTTTGCCGTAGGTGACAAAGGGCTCGAAAATTCGCCCCCGGATCGATTCCGGAATCCCCGGCCCAGTGTCGGCAACCGACACCTGCAAGTCTGATCCCGCCTCGCTAAACTGGATCGTAATCGTTCCTTGATCCCCAAGAGCTTCCTTTGCATTCTTGACGATATTGCCAAGGCAGCGCGTGAACCGCGCCTCATCCAAGATGAGGTAATCGGCCTCGATCATCCGGAGGACCAGCCGCACCTGCGTACCGCGGATCTGGTTCAATATCTCCTGGTCAAGCAGTTCTACTATCCGGCGCACCGAAGTCACCCGTGGTCTTATGTTCACCTTGCCTTTGGCAAATCCGAGCAATTCTTCGCTCATCTCGACGATCCGGAGGGCGGAAGACTGGATAATCTCTGCCAACTCTCGCACCGAATCGGAGGGCGCCGTCTTTTCAAGGTAATCAACAGAGGACAAGATCGCGGACATCGGGTTCTTGAGGTCATGCACGATCGACCCGACCATTGTGCCAAGAAGTGTCAGGCGCTCGTTTTGCAAAAGCTGGTCAATATAACGCGCGTTCGTATAGCGTAGCCGCTGGACCACTACCCGTGTGAAGGTCAACGGCAACGTGTCCGGAGCGCTATTCATCAGCCGAGTGAATGTCTTGTCATCGACCTCGCCCAGCAATGTCGGCTCCAGGGCAATCGCTCGAGCAGATCGCGGTCCGTGGTCAATGACCGCCAATTCCCCCAGAAAGTCGTTCTTCTCGATGGTCGCTAGAGTCTCCTGCAAGCCCTGGCGCCCTGTTTTGGAAATTTGTACCCGCCCCCGCCCGACGAGCATCAGTGTTGAGCCTGAGGTTCCCTCATCAAAAATCAGGTCCCCCGGCTGATACTCCATCTCCTGGATATCCACCGAACGGAGCACCTCCGGCGTCAGCCCCTCAAAGAGCCGATTGGAAAGAAATGCTTCGTTCATGACAGGTGATCCTAACGTCGACGATTCCATTCTGCAGCGCCGTACTTTTCTTTCGCGATTCGCGTCGCTTGTTCCATCAACCGCTCGGTAACCACAAAAGAGTCAACTTGCTTCCCAAGCGCAGCGGCCAGCATTTTGTCAAAATGTGCAGGAACCTCGAGACGCTGAATACTGCCTTGGAGCAGCAAACCCTTGCTGTTCCGGCGAATCGCCGCCCCTGCAATTTTCTCCCCTCGAATTTTCAAGTCAAACTGAACTGATTTTTCAAAACAGGCGCAAGACCGGATTGCCTCGGTAAATGGCGCAATTTCCACGGGGCATCCGAAATTTCGTAGAATATTAGCAATGGCCATGTGGACAATCCGGTAAAACTCGAGGGTCGGTGGAAGACTTTCACTGCCCGGACAAATCAACGAATAGGTAAAGTCCCGGCCATGCTGCACAATGCCGCCACCGGTCCAGCGCCGTACCAGGTCTCGTCCAGCATACGGCAAAGCGACCTCTTTCCAGGCGGTGAAATAGCCAAACGAAACAGAGGGGCGGATCCATCGGTAGGACCTTAGCACCGGGCACGCCGCCGTTAGAAACAGCGCTTCGTCGAAAGCCATGTTCTCGGCCGCCGACCGCGGGTTTGCCTCCTGGATCAAAAGTAGCTGGTCGAGTTTCATGAAACTCCTTCGCTGGGAAGCGCTGGGACCACTTTTTGACGCCTGAACCGACGGCAACAAAAGATCGTCATCCAACCAATCAAACCGATACTCGCTATTGTCCAGTAGCCCGACTTCGGGTTGCTGGTCGCAACTTGCTGAGTAATGACCGCCAGGAAAATAGCCCTTAAGAGGCGTTCAAGAGCGCTGTAAAACAAATTTACCCTTCCCATCAATTCATTGGGGACGGTCTGGAGCGCCATCGTACTTCGCGCTACCCGGGATCCTGCGTTGCCCAATCCTTGAAGGGCGAGAGACCCCAAAAGGACCCCAACTCGGGGATATAATGGATTGGCAACCACGGAAACGGTATAACATCCGACGGTGAGCAGCAAAGTGGGCAGCAGTCCAATCCTGGCGCTCAGAGTGGGTACAATCAGGCCCGCGAGCACAGCGCCCAGCGAGTAAGATACTTCGGCGAATCCATAAACTTCAGGTCCTGCACGGAGCGTATCTTTAATAAAGACCGGCAGGAGAAAGCCACCGATCATGACCCCGAGGAACGGTAAATAACTCCCGAAGAGCACGAGCGATAACCTGGGGCGGATTCGCAGGTAAGCGAGACCCTCAATCATTAATTTCCAGGCAGATCCAACTTTGGCGTCCAGAGCCGGATTGCGGCGGTACGGCACCAGAAAAAGGACAACGAAAGCCGCCGTATAAGTGCCGGTATCGAAGAGCAAAATCCAGGTAAGAGGTACTCTGTTGATCAGGAAGGACGCCAAACCGCCGGCTATCATCGCCCCGGCCTGCCACTGCACCTCCATGGTGCCGCTGAGCGCGCTATATTGGTCGCGCGCTAACACCTCCTGATTGAAGGCAAATTGAGCGGGGTAATAGACGCTCATGCCCAAAGACCCCATGCTAATAGAGACAACCAAATGCCACGTCGCGACGTGTCCCTGAAGAAGGATCATCGCAATCACGAACAAATTCGTACTGATCCCAAAGAAATAATAAAGAATCAGCACCATTTTTCGCGAATTCCGATCAATTACCTTTCCTAGAAAGGGCAACAGCAGAAAGATCAGCAGCGTCAGAGCCGAGTTCGACAGCCCGAAGATGGCATCGCCGTTTGGCTGATGGATCAGGGACCAGGGCACGGCCACCCAAGTGATTCCGCTGCCCACGACAAGCAAGAAATTGGCGATCAAAATCAATCGAGCCTTGGGATCGTGCCAAAGATTCACCGTTTCTCCGGAAGCATGAGGAGAGGAACTTTGCAAATCGTGGTAGAAACATTGCTTTACCGCGGCCCCTCCGTTAGCTTGCCATTTCCAATGGCTAAGGTTGTTCTCGGCAAAGGTCTCGATGCGTTGATCCGTACCAATAAACCGGCCTCACCGGCGCTCGAACCATGGGAACGCGTCGAACGAGTTGCTCTTTCCGAGATCGCGCCGAGTCCGTTGCAACCACGAAAAGCCTTTCATCCCGAGCAACTTCAGGAGTTGGTCGAATCGATCCGCGAACACGGGATCATTCAACCGCTCATTGTTCGAAGGATAGACGGAAAATGTGAACTGATTGCAGGAGAACGACGTTGGAGAGCTGCCAGCTTGCTCGGATTAAAAGAGGCGCCCGTGATCGTGCGGCAGGCTTCAGATCGAGACGTCCTCGAGTTGGCGCTAATCGAGAATCTCCAGCGTGAAGACCTGAATCCGATCGAAGAAGCCCACGCTTACCGTCGTCTGGCAGAAGAGTTTTCACTGCGGCAGGAAGACATTGCTCATCGTGTGGGCAAAAGCAGATCGGTGGTGGCAAATTCATTGCGCTTGCTCGATCTGCATTCTCAGGTTCAATCCTACCTGGCTCAAGGCCGTCTCAGCGTCGGCCACGCTAAAGCAATCCTTTCCCTGCAAAACCAGGATGAACAGCTTGTCATCGCGGACCTCGCCATCCGGCAAGCTGCCACGGTGCGGATGACAGAACGGCTCGTCGCTGCGCAGTTAGCTCGCCAAGGGATAGGCAAAGGCGGCAAACCTGCTGCCGCGCGGCCGAGCCAGACGACCTCCTCAACGGTACACAATGCCGTTTTTGAGTTGGAAAGTCGTCTGCGCGATCGGCTCGCCACCCACGTCACTATTCATCATGGCGAGAAAAAGGGACGGATCGAAATCGAGTACTATGGCAATGACGACCTCGATCGTATCATCTCACTGCTGGGAGTTTCGATTTAGTGTACTGTCGCGCACATAATGGTGATGTCGTTGCGTGACCAAAGAGCGCTACCACCGTCGAAAAGTCAGCCTGAACTTCGTTCGGCAACGGGAGCGGTCTGGTTTTTCAGTTTGTTGTTCATTGTCCTCAGTTGCAAACCGAGCGACACTTCCCTACCTATTGACTCTCAAAACTTTCACGCTGATCCCGTGCAGCCAAGCGCTTCTGTCACGAGCGGAACGCCGCCCCCCCACCGAGAGAGGATCTGGTCCGATTTCGACGGACAGCAAGCCTTGGCGGAAGCCAGGACGCTCACCGATTTCGGTCCGAGACCATCGGGCAGCGAGGCAAACAAGAAACTTCGCCAGCATCTCGTGGCTCGTTTGACCCGGCTGGGCTGGCAAACCAGCGAGCAGCGACTCACCGAGAAGGCACCTGATGGGCGGGAAATCGAATTTTGTAATATCATTGCGCGATTTTCGCGGTATCCTGCATCGGCTCAACGAGTCCTGCTTGGTGCTCACTTTGACACCCCTCCAACCCAGGAGTTTCAAGATCCCGGCGCTAGTGATGGTGGGGCAAACACCGCTGTTTTAATGGAGGTTGCCCGGACGCTGACTCTCGATCCGCAGTTGGCCGGAAGCGTAGAGCTCTTTTTTCTCGACGGCCACTCCCCGTTCCAGGAACTCACCTTGGACGACGGCCTGTTCGGAAGCCGCTTCTCCGCCCAAATGATTCGCATCGATCACCGCGCCGGTGAGTTTCGGGCCGCTATCCTTTTAAACAACATCGGGGGCGCCTCTTTGGACTATCCGCCTAATAGCGACCCGGGCCTGGCTAACGCGCTGAAGAAAGCCGCGGCCGCGATTGGCGTAAAGCTCAAACCCGCCAATCGTTCCCTCCTGGCAGACCACCTGCCGTTTGCGCAGGCTGGCATTCCTAGCATCGCGCTCCTGGATGCGGACTTTCCTTTTTTAAATACCGCGGATGATACTGTCGATCACCTGGACGCGGACTCTCTTGCGAAAACCGGAAAGCTGATCCTTTACTTCATTGTCGCCGAAGCAACAACCCAATGAGCGCAACGTCCATGGTCCTTTATGTTAAGACCGGGTGTCCATGGTGCAATATGGCCGAAAATTACCTGGACAAGGACGGCTACAAATATCAACGGGTCGATGTCCGCCGGGATCCTGGCTCATTGGAAGTATTGAAACGCGTCTCGGGCCAGACCTACGTACCAACCCTGGTGGCGGGAGATCTGGTTCTTTCGGATTTCGGACTTGATGAGCTTGAAGAATTTTTAAATGAACATAACATCGAGCCGTAACTGACCCTGAATTTACAATGCTTTCGTCTATTCTACTAATACTCGGGGTCGCCGTTTTGGGGATGGCATTCCGGTCTTTCGATCACCCGAT
>JAFAKL010000034.1 GCA_019235445.1 Verrucomicrobiota bacterium
ATCGTCGCCGCCGGTCCGCATGTTGGAAGTGCCCCACACGACGAGCGCGAGCTTGCGCGGATATTCGCCATGCTCCTGCCGATGGCGCTCCAGCAGCAAATCGGCCATTGTCTTGCCGCAGCGCCACGAAGTCTGGGTTGGAATCACACGTGGATCGATTGCGAAAAAATTGCGTCCCGTTGGCAATACCTCGATCCTGCCGCGTGTCGGCGCGCCGGCAGGACCGGGCGGGAGGAATTTTCCGCTCAGGCCGCGGACGAGATTCCGAAGCTCCGCATCACATTGCGAAAGCCGGGGCGCGAGCTGCGCGCGCAACAGCACTCGCAAACGCTGCAAGTCAGAGCTTTCATCTGTTGCCTGCCCGCGTCGCAAAGCATCGGCAATCCACGCCCGTGCTTTGCGATCCAACGCGTCGCGCTCCGATGCGGCGAGCTTTTGCAGATCGACCACGCCTCCAGGCAGCACTTCCAGTAAGCCGGGCCGATCGCCGCTGGGTACGCGGAGCAAGCTCAACAAAAAATCGATTTCCTTCTCTCCGACCGGCTTTTCACCCAAAACGTGAAGCCCTGACCGGATCTGACTTTCCTTGATTTCGCAAAGGAAATTCCCAACCGCTTCGATGCTTTTTGCGCCATCCGGCAAATCCTGACTCCACGAAGCCGTCGCGAGCGATTTCTCGATCTCACGCTCCAGCTCAGCTGCGCGGGTTGGATACAAGCTCAAACAATGCGCATGCTCCTCGAGCAGCCGCTCGATTTTTTCCAGGTCCTCGTAAAGGCCGGCTCGCGTCAGGGGCGGCGTGAGATGGTCAACGATCACGGCGGCCGTGCGGCGCTTGGCCTGCATGCCTTCGCCCGGGTTGTTCACGATAAACGGATACAGGTGCGGCAGCGGCCCGAGACAAAGCCGTGGATAATCAGTCTCACCTAACGCGACGCTGCGTCCCGGCAGCCATTCGAGATTGCCGTGTTTCCCGAAGTGCACGACGGCATGGGCGCCAAAGATTTCACGGATCCAAAAATAAAACGCGAGATATTCCGGCGGTGGCGGAAGCGTTGGGCTATGGTAAATCGCTTGCGGTTGCAGCGAAAAACCGCGCGGCGGCTGAATGCCAACGAAGACATTTCCGATCGGCAAGCCTGCCACCGGAATATCGTCGGAGGATTTCAGCGCCCAGTTTTTCTCCAGCTCGTCCCTGCGATTCCTGGGCAAGGTGTGCAAAAAAGACTCGAACCTGGTCCGCTTGATCTCCTGGCGACAAGGTTTGCCGTAGGATTGTTCGCGATCGTTAGTGAACCCGCTTTGCAACCAGTGCATCAGCTCTTCGCCATCTTGCGGCAGCGGCTCGACCGCGTAGCCTTCCGCGCGCAATTGTCGCAAGAAATTCACGGTGCTGGCCGGCGTATCGAGGCCGACGCCGTTGCCGATCCGTCCGTCGCGATTCGGGTAATTCGACAAAATCACCGCGATTTTTTTCTCGGCGTTAGGGAGTTCGCGCAGCCTGGCCCAACGTAGCGCGGATTCCGCAATGAAGCCGATCTGGCAGAGATCCGGCTTTAAGCGCTTCGCGCGGAATTGCACATCGGCGATGAGCTGATCCTCCTCTTTGAAGCCCGCCACGGTGCTGAACACGCGGCCATCGATTTCTGGCAGTGACACATTCATCGCGATCTCGGCAGGCGGAAGACCGGCGGGATTGTTCAACCATGCCTCGCGGCTGCAGAGCGCGGCCGGTACTTGCAAAACAGGACAACCGAGCTGCTCGAGAAAGGAAAGACGATTCTCTTCGTTCATGCAGATGGAAAAACTCTGCATGGTCAGCACGACGTCCGGCGGCGATTCTTGCGAGAGTCTCAGCAACTCCGATTGAGCCGCCGGATTCCGCAGCGAAAAGGAATAAAAACAGCGTACCTGAAACCGGCGCTTTTCGAGTGCCTCGCACATGGCATCCACGACGGCAAGATCGCTGGTCTGATACGTTGCCCGATAAAAACAGAGCCAGGCTCTCCGGTCCGCGGGAGGAGTGCTTTTGTAAATGCCGAATTCCGGCATGGATGTTGCCTCGGGCAATTCCTCAAGCCGATTCCGAAGCAAAAGTTCGAGGCACTCCCCGGCTCGAATCATGTTTTCCGCACCGCCATGATTGAAAAAATCGGACATTCGTTGGCGGATCGCAGGCGCGAAATCACTGAGCACTCCCAGTTCCTCTTCCTCCGGGCCCGCACCAGACAGGATCAAGAGTTGCGGACATTGAACCGCCTCATCTTTGAGGTCGATCAGCCCCTGAATAAAATGAGCGAAGTAGGCTCTGCCTCCCAGCAGCCTGGTAATCACGAGTTTCGCGTGACGGATCACCTTTTCAATGTAATGATCGGCAGCGACCGGTTGGCGGAGGGGGAACGCATGCGCGATGCGCAAACGGTTTCCGAAACGGTTGCCCCAGAGGGAAGCAACGGAGGCGAGGTCGGTGTCAGCAGCGCTCAGGAACACGATCTCCCCCGGAGTTTGCTCGCTCAGGATCAACTCCCGTTCCGTGTCCAGGCAACCGGGCTGTGCGGCAGTCCAGTGCACGGCCTACCTCCATTCCGAGCCGGTCATTTCCCGCATCAAACCAACGACTTGCTCGCGGTGCGGGTGATAGCCAATAAAAACCAGACTCGAGTCCGTTTCGTGAGATTGGTTCTGTTCGAAATAGGTTTGCACGCGGGTACGCACCGCTTGGACCACTAGCCTGCGATCTTTGCCGCCGATGAACGCGAACCCTTTAGCGCGCAGGATCGGCTGTTGCCGGGTCACGTCACGCACTGCGCTCTTGAGTTTCTCCACCTCTTGGGGTTCGTGGCAATGCAACACGAACGATTGCCAGCCAGGGTCGTGTTCATGGAAATGCTGGTGCGAGTGTTCACCATGCACGTGCGAGCCGATGCCCGTGTGCGTGTGCCCATCAAATTGGCTCTGATCCTCCAACGGCCCCTCCATCTCCATCGGCATCTGCTGCACCGGACCGTGGTGGGGATGATCGTGATCGTGCAAGACGGTTGGGGTCGCTTCGTCATGCACGTTCAAGCCCAGGCACAACCGCGTGTCGAGGTCGGCGTGATAGGCGAGTTCGAGAAAGCGAATCCTTGGGGCTTTTTGGCGAACCAGCTCCTCTGCTTTCAGGAGGGACTTTTCCGGCAGCTCGTCAATTTTGTTGAGTACGACGACGTCCGCATTCTCCAACTGTTGATAGAGAATGGAATCGACGGTTCCCAGATGCTCCGGGACTTCCGCCGCCTCGGCGCCGGGGATTGGCTGGCCGCATTCGAGGTTGCCGGCCAGCAGATGCGGAGTGTCCACCACCGTGATCACCGCGTCGAGCTCAAACGTGTTGCGGATCTCCGGCCAGGCCAGAGCACGCATGACCGGCGTGGGCAGAGCCAGACCGGACGTCTCGATCAGCACGTGATCAATCTCGCGCTGTCGAGCCTGAAGCTGTTTCATGATTGGCAAAAAATCGTCTTTGATGGTGCAGCAGATGCAGCCGTTAGGAAGATCGTGAATTTCAACGCCGCACGTCTCGCCCGCGGTCCGCAGCAAAGCGCCGTCTACTGAGACTTCGCCAAATTCATTGACGAGCACCGCAAGACGCCGGTCGGGATTTTTCTTTAACAAACCGCAAATGAGCGTGGTTTTTCCCGAGCCGAGAAAACCGGTGACGATGGTGACGGGGATCTTCATGACGAGGACACGAGATTAAGATGGTGTTAGCTTGGATTAGTTTTTGGCCGGCTCCGGAGAATGTTGAAACGCGTCCGAGCGGCATCTCTTTCCAAAAAAGATGCCACCGTCGCAAAATCGTTAGCCACGCGGGGATACTGCATCTGCGGCCTTTGTACGATAATCAACGGAATTTTCAACGCGCTCGCGGCCTCGGCTTTGGCGGCAAATCCGCCAGCATCGCCGGAGTCTTTCGTAACCACACAATCGATCTTCCAACTGCGCCACAGCGATTCGTTGAACTCCTTCGAGAATGGCCCCTGCATCGCGCAAAGATGGGCGCGCGGAACTCCTAAGCTAAGGGCGCGTTGGAGCGAATCCGGATCGGGAGCAACTCGGACAAACCACTCGCACTCTTGTGCGCGCGGATGTTTCACGAAAGTTGCCAGGTCCTTCGTGCCTGTAGCTAGAAAGACTCGCCTGCCTCTTTCAATTGCCTCGGTAGCTGCAGTTTCCATCCTTTGACAAGGGATCGCAGGATGTTTTCTCGGAGCCCCCGGCCTTTCATAACGCATGTAGGGGATCCCGAGTTCTTGGGAAAGCGTGATGAGCTGCGCTGACATCTCCACGGCAAAAGGGTGCGTGGCATCGACGATGGCCGCTGCGCCCGACCGCCGGAGTTCACGACGACGCGCTTCCACCCCGATTCTCCCTGACTGAACCGAGAGGCCGGGAAAATCTTTGGCCAGCAGTTCCCGCCCATATTCCGAGGCGGTAGAAACGATAATGTTGTGTCCCCTGCGTGCGAGTTCTTCGGCCAGCGCATTGCCGTCGCTGGTGCCGGAAAAAATCCAAGCAGGCGGTGTCGCGACTTCCGGCCGTGCTCTATTTTCAGTGGTATCTTCCCACGCGTGATAACCGCGCGGCGTATAGATGAATTCTCGTTTACGCCGCGTGAATCGGTTCCCGATGATGATCGTAGTGAGCATGTCAAACTTGCGGTTGAGCAATTCCGATAACGTGCAGACATAATGTTCTTCGCCGTCACGGTAAGCATTTTTAACGACGCCGCACCATGTCTCCGGCAGCTTGTGCTCGAGCATCAGATGCAGAACGCGGTAGACGCCGTTCTGTCTTTCGCGGCTTTGCACGTTGTAAAGAGCGGTCACCATGTCCGCCTGCGCGAGGTGCTGTGCGCGGTGTTCAATCCACTCCCATGGGCAAAGCAGGTCCGAGAGCGATAGCGTCGCGAAATCATGCGAGAGCGGCGACCCCAAAAGCGATGCGCAACTGTTTGCCGCAGAAATGCCAGGGATGATTTTCAGCTCGAAAGCATCCTCTTCACGCATCTCTTCCAGCACGAGCGCGGCCATCGCATACACGCCGACGTCGCCACCCGAAACCTCAGCCGCCGAGCGGCCGGAGCGCGCGCATTCGATTCCCTTGGTCGCCCGCTCGCGCTCTCTGGTCAGCGGCATCGATTTGATTTCTTTTCCTTCAATCCAAGGCTGAATCCATTTCAGATAAAGATCGTAGCCGACAATCACTTCGCTCTCCTGCAATGCGCGTTGCGCCATGGGAGGGATCAATTCGGCAAATCCCGGGCCAACGGAGACGAGATACAGCTTTCCCGGCCCACTCATAGTTCCAAAGCCTCCTCAACAATCGCGATTGCGACTCCGTCGTTCGTGGTTTTTGGCAGGATGAGCTTTCCGCGGAACGTCGCCAGCAAAGCGCACGGTTCACACACGCCGTCGACGCCCGCGTTTTCCCGTACCCATGCGGAAGCGGTCGTCACCCACGGCCGATCCTGGATCAGCCTTTGAGGAATGATTCGCAAAGGCAGAAGGTGTCGCTGGCAGTATTCGAGCAGACCGGATTCCTGAGCTTTCAAATCGATTGTCGCGATCTCACGGATCTCCGCACGCCGGCGCGAGGTTTTACTGAGCGCGTCGTCAATGATCGCACTGATTTTTTCCGCACTGGTTCCTTTCCGGCATCCGACGCCGACGATAAGAGGCTTGAGCGTCTCGGTGGCCGTGGTGATGACTGGGACCGCTCCGGTCAAATTTGCCACGCGGTAAGCCAATTCATTCGCGCCGCCTTCGTGTCCGCAGAGCAGCGGAACGGCGAAGCGGCAGCCTTCATCGAGTACGACGACGCCGGGATCGGTTGCCTTGTTTGTCGGCAGGCCTTGCAAATAACGAACGGCGATGCCGGCGGCCATGACAAGAATCCATTGGCGATGATGCCTGAAATGATCGCTGAACGCTTCGCGGTTGCTCCGGCGGATTTGCCAATCGCAAAGTTTTCCCCCAAGCCCAGCCTCAAGCTTGCGCCCGAGCTGTTTGGCCTGGGCGCGCACGATCCAGATTCCCAGCGCCGAAGTCATGTGCAAGTCCTCCGGACGGCTTTGCGGAAGCGGTGCGAGTAATTGGCAGCATAAAGCCGCGACTCGCCAGCCACTTTGTCATCCAGCACATCTCCAACGAGCAGCATCGTCGAGAGGTGCCAGTCCTGCGTGTTGATTTGATCCAGCAAGCAACCCAGCGTGCTGCGATGAAGTTTCTCCTGCGGCCACGTCGCCTTTTGTACCAGCGCGACCGGTGTGGTCGGGGGGTAAGAGACCATCAAATCCGCCACTATCTGTTGCAGGTTCGCGCCCGAAAGAAAAATGCACAGGGTCGCCCGGTGCGTCGCAAGCAATTGCAGCGATTCCTTTTCCGGTATGGATGAGGCGCGTCCGCTGGTGCGGGTCAAAATGATCGTTTGCGAAACTTCGGGTTTGGTCAGTTCGGCCTTCAACGCCGCGGCTGCCGAGGTGAAGGAAGAGACACCGGGCACGACTTCGTACGCGATACCCTGTCTGTCGAGCCGGCGCATTTGTTCAGCCGTCGCGCCATAAATGGCTGGATCGCCCGAGTGCAGCCGTGCCACCTCCCAGCCCTTCTCGCGGGCGCGAAGATAACATGCTTCCTGTTCGTCGAGGTTGAGTTTCGCGGTGTCGATGATCTCCGCGTCGCTTCGGCAATGCGCCAGCATCTCGCAGCTGACGAGTGAGCCCGCGTACAGCACCATCGGAGCGCGGGCCAGAATTTGCGCTCCTCGTAGCGTGATCAGGTCCGGTGCTCCCGGACCGGCTCCAATAAAATAGACCTTCACGATTGAACTCCTGCCTGGCGCTTTTGGGGCGGACTTTTGCGAATCAGCATCGTGGCGAGATAGCCGAGCGATTCTTCCGCATCCATCTCGTTAAGGTTGTGGTGAATGACTTGATGATCCATGCCGACATGCCGTCCGAAGACGCAATTGGTCGCGATGTGCATCTCGCGCAGCAACGCGAGGACCGCCGGCAGCCGCCCGCTGATTTTCATCAAAACCACGATGTCATGCGCTCCGATGGCGGCTCGCAATTCCTGCATTTCATCGGGACAGGGCAGGATCAGCACCCGCTCTTTGCCTTCGCCCAATGGAAATTCCGCCGCTGCGGCCAGGGCGCAATAACTTGTGATTCCAGGAAAGATCCGGTGGCGCAGCTCCGGCATGCGATCCTTCAGAGCTGCGAGCGTATAAATGTAAGTCGAGTAAACCATCGGATCACCGATCGTGAGCCAGGCCGCGTCCTTACCGACGCGCAACTCTGCCGCGATTGTCTCCGCGACCGAGGCGTAATGCTCGTGCAGACGCTTACGATCCGCCTCCATCGTAAATTCGATTTCGCGAAATCGCTCGTCGGGAATCTCGTTCGCCGGCAGGCACCGGCGAGCCACAGAACGCTCCCTGGTCTGAGCGCGAGGCACAAAGATGACGTCACAACGCTTTAATGATTCCCATGCGATAACGGGCATCAATCCCGGTTCGCCCGGCCCAACGCCAATCCCGAAAAAGGTTCCCGGAACGCTCATGCGATTCCTCCCAGTGCTTTCCCGTCCATTTGAAAAAGCCGCACCGCGACTCGCTCCACGTGGTTGAGACGCGCGGAAATTTTTGCACTGATGCGCTCCTCTACCTCCCTCCAAAAATGCACAGCGAATGATTTTCCGTCGAGCAGCTCGATCGTTCCTTCGACGGTTCGCGATTGTTCGATGCGGCGGAGCACGCGCTCTGCCAGTCCAAATTCACGTCCAACGCGGTGGATCGCCGCCACGGCACTGCCGCTTTGTTGCGAGTGGGTGTCCCAGGCATCGTCGAGAATCTTCGCGAGTTTGCCCGGGTGACCGATGACCCAAAGTTGCCAGAGGCGGTGGCCGTTTTCTTTTAAAGTCAGATCCACACAATCGAGCGCGAATCCGACAAAGTTTGCCATTTGCACGACCCGGTTCAGCGGAAGCTGGAGAGCGTTTCGCGCGAAGCGCTGGCCGAGGTTACCGGGCGCAAGCACGATTTCACTCGGGTTCCCACCAAGCGCGACACGAATGTAAATTTCAATGGAGGCCTGAAACGCCGCCATCGACTTCGGTTCCACGATGCCAGTGGTGCCGAGGATCGAAATGCCCCCTTCGATGCCGAGCCGCGGATTAAAAGTGCGTTTTGCGATTTCTGCTCCGTTTTCACAACCAATCTGCAAATCGAATCCTGCTGTGGGATCGCCATCGCCTTCGTCCAGCAATTCTCGCACCGCGCAAAGCATCATACGGCGTGGTTCGGGATTGATCGCCGGTTCGCCGATGCCGATTTGCAATCCCGGCTGTGTCACGACACCCACGCCTTCCCCGCGCAGGAAGACAATTTTTCCACTGGCGTTGCGCCTGACTCGGGCGAAGATCCGCGCTCGGTGCGTTTGATCGGGGTCATCCCCGGCATCCTTGATCACGTCGGCCCGGACCGCGCCATTTCCCTCCATGCAAATGCGGTCGATCGGAATCGTGAGATACCGCGTTCCATCCGGCAGGGTCACGTTGACTTCGTCCACCGTCTCGTTGCAGATGAGCTTGAGCAGCGCCGCCTTCACCGCCGCGGTTGCGCAAGTGCCCGTCGTGAAGCCGCGCTTCAAGCCGTTCTCCGCCAATTGCCGCAGATCGAATCGCGAGGTAGTCATCTAGTGTACCGTCTCACATATAATGGTGACATCGCCGCAGGCCAGTTGGCTGTTTTTCAAGGCGCGAGCGAAGCGCCAATATCTGAATTGATACGGGCCGAGCGAGCAACGCGGAAAAAGAGCCAACTGGCCGCGGCCCAGAGGGTGGCGTTGAAGATGTGCCGGCGGCTGCGTTGCTCGTC
>JAFAKL010000043.1 GCA_019235445.1 Verrucomicrobiota bacterium
AACGGGGAAGTTAAATCTTTCGAAGTCTTCGCTGAGTGCTCTGCAAGCATCACATCACCGAACCTTGCGCCTCTTGAAGTGGGGATCGATCGGCACAGCCCTTTTTGCGGTTATCTGGTTTTTGTGGTTTACCTTTTGGCAACCCAAAGAAAAAGAACGGGTCTCGTTGACGGAGAATCACCTCCCATCGAAGCACAGTTCCAGCGTTTCTCCGCAACCATCGTCTCAGGCCGGGGCCGTTGCCTCACCGGTCAAACCAACAGACAGTTTCACCAGTACCGGCTTGTGGCAGGGGCCGAACGCTGATACCTCGCCGTCGGCTTCACAGGCATCCCAGGTGACGCTTCTCTCTACGCCAGCAGAACAATCGGCGAAGGGTCCGAGTTCACCGCCCTCGGATCTACCCTCAGGGCAGCGAGCTGGGCTGACGTCCACCTTGGAGTCCCACGGTCGTCTGTTACCGTCACTGGGAGTGCTGCGTCGTGCGCCACATCCCCATCAACCACATTCCCAAGGCGCCAGAACAGATGAGCTGCACAGGAATGCAGAGCTAGCGACAAACCGGGCCGATGCGCTCCAAAGTGAATTAACGGCGACTGAAGCCAAGCTGCAAACAACTCAAAAGAATGCGGAACTTGTGGCGATCCAGAAGAATGAGCTCCAGAACAAACTAACGGAGAGCGAGACGAGAGCACAAATGGTCCAGAAAAAGGCTGATCTCCTGGGCAGCCAGCGTGATGCCCTTGTCAATCAGCTCAAGGAAGCAGAAACCAGGGCGCAAGCGGCTGAAAAGAAGGAGGAGATTGCGGCCGGCGAGCGTGGTGCTCTGCAAAAGGCGCTGGAAGAAAGCGAAGCTAAGACACGAGCGGCCCAAAAGGATGGTGAGCTCGCGAGACGTCAGCTGGAAGCTCTCCAAAACCAGTTAAAGGACACTGAGGCGAAGGCTGAGATGGCTCAAAAGAACGCGGACCTGGCAACGAGCCAGCGAGACAGGTTTGAGGCCGAGTTGGGTGAAGCCAAGGAGAGAGCGCAATTAGCAGAGATGCACGCCAACTTTGTGGCCGGCCGGCAGAGCGGAATGGAAGCTCAAGTCAAGAAGACGCAGGAAGAAAAAAAGAAGATCGCACCACACGATGTTGGTCTTGCCGGATTCCACGATAGCGAGCCATATACTCAGTCCCAGAAAGAGCGCGAGGGCGCCCAACCAGACCATGAGGAAGCCGATCTGGCCACCAATCAACCCCAATCCGGACAAATACAGCCACCAAATCCAGGCCAGGATGTAAAGCTACCGCCGTTAACCCAAGTGTTAGATTCATCAGTTCAGTCTGACCGCCCCTAGAAAAACCAAAGAGTATGATGAAGCCTCAGTTCTATTTTGCCTCCATAGTGATCGCGCTTTTGTTGCTATCCTCCGTCTCGAGCACACTTGCGGGCGAGATTCTCTACGAAGACAACTTTACTAACTTAGATCCCAGCTGGGGCACACCTGGTGAACGGTTGAGCGTGAAGGATGGTAAGCTAACGCTGAAGCCCGCGCCTAATACGACACAGAGTATATTAAATCAATCGAACGTTTTTGAGGACGCTGACATCAGGGTCGAGGTGACCATGCCGGAGGGCGACGCAAACGTACCCGGCGGACTGATCTTCTGGGCAAAGGACCGCAGCAATTTTTACTGCCTGTGCATCAACGCGGCCGGTTATTTCAAGATTAGCCGCTATGTGACGGACCGCTGGCTGCAACCTGTGGGTTGGATTGCAGATGAAGTAATTAATAAGGGGATCGGAAAACCTAACACATTGCGAGTGGTAACGAAAGGCCACCAGGCGACCGCCTACATTAACAACAAGCTGGTCACGACCTTCAATGGGCAACCTCCGCAGGGTGGCGGTTGCGTCGGAGTATCCGGCGGATCACCAGAAAGCGAACAGAATATCTGGCAGTTTAGGAACGTGCAAGTGATTGCCCTTCCGCTCACGGCCGCTTCATCCCCGGCGCCCGCTGCTCAACTCTCGGCGCCCGCTGCTCAACCGTCGCCACCCGCTGCCCAACCCTCGCCACCGGTTGCCGATGCCCAGCCAACCCCTGCCCCGGCTGAGCAGACTCTGGGTCAAGTGGCTTTGCGGCTCCACGGCTCGAACACTATCGGCAAGGAACTCGTGCCGGCCCTGTGCGAAGAATTTTTAAAATTCCAAGGAGCGACCTCCGTTGAGCGTAAACCGCTAGCAAAGGAGGATGAGACGGATGTTGAAGCGGTTTTGCCCAACGAATCCACTGGGCCGCTGACCTTTGAAGTCCAGGCTCATGGTTCAAAAACGGCTTTTGAAGACCTGGCCTCCGGCAAGTGTGACATCGGCATGGCTTCCCGACAGATCACCTCAGAGGAGGCCTCCCAATGCGCGCGCGCCGGTTTGGGCGACCTGCGCTCGCCGGCGTGCGAAATTGTGCTTGGATTGGATGGGATCGCCGTCTTTGTCAACAGAAGCAACCCGGTGAGCGAACTGACCAAACAGCAAATCGCTGATATCTTCAGCGGTAAAACGACCGACTGGTCACAGGTCGGGGGTAATCCGGGGCCGATCAATCTCTATGCGGGAGACGAGAAGTCCGGCACCTTCGATACGTTCAAGTCGCTCGTGCTCAAGGATAGCCCCTTATCTCCCAAAGCCCAACGCTACGAGAACAGTGCGAGACTTTCGGATGAAGTGGCGGCGGACGCGAACGGCATCGGTTTCGCCGGCATGGGTTTCGTAAGGGGCAGTAAATCGATCGCCATCTCCGAAGCTGGTACAGGCGCTCTCCTGCCCACGCCTTTTACTGTCGCGACGGCACACTATCCGCTCTCCCGGCGCCTGTTCCTTTACGTCCCGGCCAACCCGAGAAATCAGTGGACTCAGAAGTTTGTTGAGTTTGCCGTTTCGGAACTAGGAGGTCCCTCCAAGCTAACCCCTACCGGGTTCTTCGCTCGCAAGTTCGTTGAATCTGCCCTGACAAAGCTGGAAGTCTTCTCCTGGTGGACCTCTGGCAGCGAGGTTGCGGCGCTCAATGCTTTATTCGACAACTACAAAAAACTGTATCCCGGAGTCGGAGTGATCAATGCCACCGTTGCGGGAGGAGGAGGCTCCGCTGCTCGACCGATTCTGCAGACCCGTCTGGCCGTCGGAAATCCGCCGGACACTTGGCAAACACACCCCGGCTGGGAGTTGCTCAGCCAGTACGTAGAACCCAATTACTGCGAGCCGGTGACAGATCTATACCAAAGTGGCGGATGGGAGAAGGTCATCCCAAAAGCTCTCATCGACATGTTGACCAAGGACGGTAAAGCCTACGCGGTACTGACCGGCGTCCACCACGGAAACGTTCTTTGGTACAATAAGAAACTGCTCAAGGAGCATGGAATCACGGTGGGTGGTAAAATGACCTTTGAGGAGTTCTTCGCGGCTTGCGACAAATTGAAGGCCGCCGGGATATCAGCGCTTGGGGTGGGCGATTCAGGGGTTTGGGCCTCCGCCCAACTCTTTGAGAACACGCTCCTGGGAGTTGTCGGACCGGAAGGCTGGACGGATTTGTTCGACGGCAAAATGAAATGGGACAATCCCAAGGTGAAGCAAGCCATGCAGTATTTTGCTAAAATGCAGGATTATCTGAATCCGGACCATGCCAGTCTGACCTGGGACCAAGCTGTCGCGGAACTTATGGAGGGCAAAGTGGCATTTACCTCGATGGGAGACTGGGCAGATGGCGAATTCATTAAGGCCGGCAAGAAGGAGCAGGAAGACTTCGGCTGGGTCAATCACCCCGGCACGGACGGTTCTTTCATCATCGTCGCGGACGGCTTTACGTTGGCCAAAGGAGCTCCTCACAAAGAAGCAACCAGCGCGTGGCTGAAGAGCATCGGCAGCAGGGAAGCCCAGGAAGCCTTCAGTCCCCTCAAAGGATCGATCCCAGCACGGACCGATGTCGACAAGTCAAGGTTTGATACTTACCACCAGTGGTCGATGAAGGAATTTGCTGCTGACAAACTGGTTCCCAGCTGCGTCCACGGAGAAGCCGCTCCACCTGCTTTCCAAGATGCCTTGAATGGTGCGGTGACGTCGTTGATGCGGGATAAGGACACTGACAAGTTCGCCAAGGCGCTGGTGGAGGCGGCGGGCAAGTCTGGTCCGGCGACAAGAGGGATGCTAAGTTTTGCGGGACGGGCCATTAAAGTTGAAAATCCCGAAATACCTCCAGGCGCCCCGGGTCAATACGTAAAAGAAATCAGCGGCGCCGCGAAGCTGAGCCTCTATTTCCACTTTCGCACCGGGACCAGTCAATTGGATGACAACGCATTGGGAGAGTTGGATCGACTGGTGGAATTACTTGCGGATCCGGTCTACCAGCGGCGGGCCCTCCTGCTGCTCGGTTTTTCCGACAGCGAAGGCAGACCAAGAAAGAATATTGCACTGTCCAAGGACCGCGCCAAAGCCGTCGCTGACCAGTTGCAGATTCGAGGCATCAAACCATCGCTTGTGAATGGATTTGGGAAGGAGTTGCCGATCGCTTCGAATGATACCGAAGGCGGCCGCGAGGAAAACCGGCGAGTCGAGGTTTGGCTGCGCTAAAAATCTGCGACTCGTCCTAGCAACCACTGCGGTGGCGGGCGTCTCACCGAACTCCAACGGAGCACAGGCGTCCAGCCTGTGAATCTGTGTAATCGGTGGTTCATTTCTTCCCGATCCGAGTCAAACCCTGGCCTGCAAATTCATCACCGCGTCCGCGATAAGGCGCGCCGCTTCGTCGTAGCCGATCAAACCGGTGTTCATAACGAAGTGATAGTTGATGGGATCGTCCGTCTCGGCTCTAAAATAATGTTTAACGTAGCGCCGCCGCGCCTCATCGGTTGTCGAAATTAATTCCACGGCTTCTTGTCTACCCAGGTGATGATGCTCTTCCACCTCTCTGACCCGCCTCGCGAACGGAGCCACCAGACGCACGTGCAAGACAGAACCCTGATTCGCCGTAATGATGTTTGCTCCCCTCCCGACAAAGATGGCGTTTCCCAGTGAGGCCAGCTTCAGAATTGTGACCACGGTATGTTCTACCAGTTGCGAGCCCGTCAACCGAATACCCAGTAGTTCTTGAACAGAATCCTGTACGGCCGCGGGCAACTCTTCCCCCCGAAAGCGAATCACCGGTTCTGGAAGATTTTCATTGCGCCAGACCAGTTCAGCCAGATTTCGATCGTAAACGGTCCATACGCATTGGGAACTGTTCGTCAATCGATCCACGAGCAATGCGGCGATCTTAATTGCTCCGGCGCCCATTTGCCGCGAGATCGTGATTGAAGGAAAGCCTCGATTCAATCCATCGAGCAAATGCCCTGCCTGCATTTCCAGGTACTGAGCAAATCCTTCGAGAAGGTCCTTTTCCATTCCGCAGAATCTCTGTTAGCACCTAAGATCACATCCTTTCACCGACTGCACCACGGAACGGCGAAACGCCGAACGTCTTCACTCCTCCTGCTGCGCAACCCAATCGATCGCGAACCGAACCATTTCCTCTGAATCCTGAAAACCGAGTTTTTCTTTGATATGCGCTCGGTGAGTCTCGATCGTCTTCACGCTCAGATGGAGTGCTTCCGCAATGGACCGAGTGGAACCACCCTTGCCGAGCAATTGCAGCACCTCCAGCTCACGATCAGACAGCGAATCGACCGGTGAACCGGTTCCGGCTTCGGTGGACTGGACGGCTTTAAAGATCAGTTTTTCTCCGAATTGAGGGCTGACATAGATTTTGCCCTGAAGGACTTTGGAGATAGCCTCGGCGACGTGATTCATGGCCTCAGCCTTCATCACATAACCGAGAGCGCCTGCCTTCAAGGCGCGCAATCCAAAAACGGCTTCATTGTGCATCGAGATGACAAGAATCGGGAGGTCTGGTTCCTCCGCTTTCATCAACTTGATCAGCTCAATGCCGTTTGTACCACGGAGCGACAGATCGACGAGCACAATGTCTGGGTTGAGGCGCCGCATCGCATCTAAGGCCAAGGGCGCAGAATCGGCGTGGCCACAGACCTCAAGATGAGACTGCTCGGTGATCAACCCTGCCAAGCCGAACCGAAATATTGGATGATCATCGACGATCAAGACCCTCTTCTTTCGTTTTGGGATCTCGTCAGTGATCTCTCCGTCGGGATTGCTCATAAGGTTCACTTCGGATATAACTCAATCGGTACTACTCTAACCCCGCAAAATTCCTGCTGATGCGCCAAGCTTGTACATTTAGCCGTCAACTGTGATTTTGATCTGAATTTACCAGTGATTGTAACTCAACGACCGCTGCGTTGACTAGCTCCGCCAGATCTGAGGCCTCTTTTCCCAGGCGCTCGCTGAGGGCTGCGACTTTTCTGGCCAATACCTTACAACCGAAAGCAGCACCCAAAAGCTTTTGGGAAACTCCTTGGTGGAGTTCGTTCCGGATCCGGCTCCTCTCTAGTTCTTGCCCTTCTGAAACGTGCAGGTCGCAAATGCGCTCGAAGACCGGAGTCGTAAATGGAATGAAAACACAGAAAATCGATTGGCCGCGCTTCTTTGGGCCGGGAGGGGAAAATGAACGCATCTCAAAATCCAGGGCTCGTCCGTCCTCCGCCTTAAATGCCACGTGGATTTGCACGGGGGCTTGATCAGCAAAAGCAACTTCCCAGCGTTTTCTATCGGCCACAGTGACCGAGGGCAAAACCCCTTTGACAAACCATTCCCGGTGTTCAAGGGCTGGCGCACTGACCAGCGACGAAAAGAGTTCGTTAAATTCGATCACTTCGGCGCTGACCGTTTTGACTCGCACAGCGGGCAAGCCAATAGCATGTAGAAGGGTACAAACACCGTCGCTCCGCGTCGTCACGGCCCCGCGCCCTTCATCTTGTCCGCTTGCCGAAGCAGCTCCAGCAACTCGTCCGGAGTAAACGGCTTGACCAAATGGTGATCGTAACCTGCTGCGCGGCTTTTGGACTGGTCATTGCTGGTCGCGTATCCGCTCATTGCAATGGTAAAGGGGGGTCGGGCGTCACCGAGCTTCTCCAGCAGTTGCCACCCATCTCCGTCTGGCAGCCCGATATCGCTTATCAGCACATCGCAACACGACTTTGGGATTTCTCGCAGCGCCGTTGTCATGTCCGCCGCCACGCATACTGTGTAGTCCAGTTGCTGCAGGAAAAACCGCATATACCTCGCTGTATCCTCATGATTTTCAACCAAAAAGACGGTCTGCGATGGCATAATGCGAACTGTACGTTAGCACATCGGTATTAAAAACACGATCATCGGAACAAAGTCGCGGGCGAGGACGCAAGGCCGATTCCGCTTTAGATTGTCCCCATCGTCGTTGTCGTCCTCGGTTTGATTGACGGGCAGGGATCAAGAGGACGATTTGCGGGCATCCCTGATGGTGAAGCTCAGGGTGCGGCCTGAGGACCGGGTAGTCCGTTTTCAGGCGTATCACCGAGGAACCCGGTGTCTCCGGGCGCACTTTAGCCGTTCCCCTCAGGGTTTAGCCGAGTAAGTTATCGTGGCGGCCACCGATTTTCATTCATAGCCAACCTTTTAGATTGGAGCTGTGACAATTGAGCAAGAGATAAATCAATCGGCGAAGGCGTCGGACGACCAGCTGATGAAGGCTGTCGTCAATCGTGAGGGCGATGCGCTCGAAAGTATCTACAAAAGATACGAATCACTGCTCCGCACAGTGATCCTCGGGGTGATTCGCGATGAGTCAGACGTTGACGATGTCCTGCATGACGTTCTGTTGCAAGTCTGGGAGCAGGGGCATCGATACAACCCGAATGAAAAGGGGCTGCGGGGGTTGCTGGTTACTTTGGCGCGCAGGCGCGCCTTTGATCGTCTGCGGCGGAGAGCTGCTTACCGCCGAGCCACGGAAAGTCTAAAGACGGACACTGATAATCCGTTGACGTTTGAGACATCCACGATGTCTAGCGAAGTGGAGGTGCATGACTTGTCACAGCTTCTTAACCGGGTAATTCAAGAATTGCCTGAGGCGCAGAAAGAGGTCATTCAATTAGCTTTTTTCAAGGGCATGAGCCAGCGGGAGATTGCCGCAAACAGGCAAATCTCTCTGGGCACGGTGAAAACCAGACTGCATTTAGCTCTGAGAAAATTGTACAATTACCTGGTGCCGCTGCAGAGCAAGATCTAGCCATCCAGGTATGGTGCCACTTCTGCAGGCAAAGCGTCCCGCCTTGCGCGTTCCGGAGGTAAGGCGAGACGACGCCTTATTCACCACTGCGCTGCACTTCTTGTGACCTCCTGCGACATAATCCTTATTTAGGAGACAGGACACTAGATCCTACCCATTAAGACAAGCAACAGGATGATAATAAAGAGCAAGCCTAAGCCGCCAGTTGGGTAATATCCCCAGCCGGAACTGTACGGCCAGGTTGGTAGCGCGCCGATGACCAATAAGACTAGAACGATGAGTAGAATCGTGCCCATGGGTATTTCTCCACGTTAAGTTTAACCGTTGTTCGCGAGGGGCATAATCGGCGGTTCTAAATTGTTGGCAAATCGATCCAGACAATCTGCTGCGGTTCACTCTGGATACGCTGATCAGAAAGGGGCCAATTACCGTCGGGGATCAGGAGGGATCCGCTTCACCGGCCAGAAGCGAAAAAGGTTAATTGCTCAACTCAGTAGAAACTAAGTTATGAAAAAGGGTATAATACCACTATTAATCGCGGCGGGTGCCTTCGCCGGGAGCTCCGCGCGAGCAGATGAAATTCAATTCATCACGCTGCCTCAACCCGTCCAGACGACGGTGATTCGCGAGACCCACATCACCGGACCCGCGAATGTCACGCGGGTCGTTCATGACTCGAACGGGGTCTACGCTGTCACGGTGCGAAGCGATACGGGGGATAAAGTTGTCTATGTGAATGATTCAGGGGCAATCGTACAGGCGCCAGACACGACGACGGTGCAGACAACTCGAACCACTCAAACCACCCAACCGGTTCAACCCACGACCACTGAAGAAACGGTCGTTACTACCGACCAGGTGCAGGCGAACCAAGGGAGGTACGAATTGATTAAAAAGGAGCACGACAAAGAAGTTTATCTGGATCATCAGACCGGCCAGAAAGTGACTGTGAAGCGGAAAGATTAAGCTCGCCTTGTCGCTAGGCACTGAAATCGTCGACGCTCTTTAGAAGTAATTTGACTTCGTCATTAATGACTGGATCAAGGATTGCGAGAGCCTGCTCAACGAATCCTTCATCACACAAATACTTTTTGACGTAGCTTTTGATCACCGGATCGGCAATCTGCCGCTCCCAGCTGAGCGCACCGGTCCTATGGTCAATGTAAACGATTCCAACCCATTTGATTGTAACGGAATATTTTGCCTGCATGAAATTGGAAGGCATGCAAAGCAACTTCCATACCGGGGTTTGCACGGGGGGCGAAAAGCCCAGTCCACCCGTCCCTACCGACCCAAGTGCGAGATGCCAAAGTGGCGGACTATCCGCCTGTTTCTCCTTTTTCTGGCAGAGGTATATCTAGCCAGGCGCCCGCCGCAACTCCCGGGTCTGAGCCGTAATACAGATGCCACAACCGGTCGACTCTGGTGGCGCCACGAAAATCTCCTGGAAGCGCTGCGCGCCAAGTTTGCTCTGAAGCTATCTCAACGTCCGAGTTTGGTTGCACGATCACCGTGTATCCGCCTTCTTTCTGTTGAACGACCTCGACCACATGAACATGAATCGTGTGCGGCCCTTGAGGGGCATCGCTGCTGGTATTCATGACAGCTGTTCGTTGGGTGCGAACTTGGCGGTCGCTTGTGCTGAGAAGAATTCCCGCGGCCGGACGGACCCCCGGCCGCGTGAGGCTGAACGCTTGTAATTTTATTTGCAATTTGGTTTGTATTGATCAGCTCGAGTGGTTGCTTTCCTCCTGAGAGGGACAGGGGTTCCGGAGGAAGTCGTAGGGCAAATCAGTGCTGTAGTCGAAATCGTTTGGCACAAAACGTGCTTTACTACTCCACAAGAGTTCGCTTGGGAAGATCTTTTCCTGAAAGAAAGCGAAATGACACTGAGATTCAGCTAAAACGAATTTAAAGACTCGGGACCATGCCAGATCTTCTTGAGTTGCGTCAGCCTTCTGCTACCGCGGATTTCGCGCCCAGGTGCATTCTGTCTAATGAAATTGCGCGGGCTAAACCGTCCTTAAAAGCCCTGGGAGTCAAGTTTTCGGTTTCACAGGCGAGTACGCGGATACGAGCAGGCAAACGGAAGAAGCCGCCTTATTTCGCTTGCTGTTATAACGTGGGAGACCTGGGGGACGTGAACATCGTGGCGTTTTACCACCC
>JAFAKL010000084.1 GCA_019235445.1 Verrucomicrobiota bacterium
GAAGACTACCGGACCGCATTCTTCGGAACTGGATTCCAGGATTTTGAAGCGGGCGATTTTTTGGTGGAGGAGACCAAGCGAGAGGTTGCTCTTCGGCAGTTGCGAGCCTGGACTGGCGAGGATTGGCGGCTCTTCGCAGTCTGCCACAACGAAGGGGAAATCGAGCGTCTACGCGATGTGCTGCGCGATAACGAAGTGGACGTGGATGCGATTCGATTTGTTGTCGGATCACTCACGCGCGGGTTCGTCTTCCCGGAGGCGAGGCTCGCGGTGTTATGCGACGCCGAGATATTTGGTCGTTATCAGAGCCCCAGCGCGCAACGCCTTTCGCTCCGGCGGGCGCGCCTCCGAGGGAGCAGAGCACCCATCGATTTTGCGGAAATTGCGGAGGGGGACCTTGTGGTGCATCTGGAGCACGGGGTCGGGAAATACCGAGGCATCCAGCGGCTGCAGCAAAATGGGTCCGAGCAAGAGGTCGTCCTCTTGGAGTACGCGAATGATGCCCGGCTTTATGTACCCTTCGAACAAGCCTTTCTCATTTCGCGCTATGTCGGCATCGGGAGGCGGCTTCCCCCTTTAAGCGTGCTGGGCGACAACCGCTGGAGCAGGGCAAAGAGGGCGGCGGAAACAGCGGTCTTCGACTACGCGGCGAAGCTTCTCGAAATTCAGGCCGAACGAAATTCGCGGTCCGGGTATGCGCACTCTCCGGACACCCCCTGGCAAACCGAATTTGAGTCTTCGTTTGTTTACAAGGAGACGACCGATCAGTTGCGAGCCATTCTGGATACCAAGGCCGACATGGAAACCGACCGGCCGATGGATCGTCTGATCTGCGGCGATGTTGGTTTCGGAAAAACCGAGGTAGCGATTCGTGCTGCGTTCAAGGCGGTGGTCAATGGAAAACAGGTCGTCCTGCTGGTGCCGACGACCGTGCTAGCCCAGCAGCATTTCAATACATTTCGAGAGCGGATGTCCGATTATCCGATTCGCGTGGCCATGTTGAGCCGTTTTCTCTCGCAACGGGAACAGCGGGAGACGGTTCAAGGGCTGAAAGACGGCACAATCGACATCGTTGTCGGCACGCATCGGTTGATTGCCGGTGACATCAAGTTCAAAGATCTGGGATTGGTCGTGATTGACGAAGAACAACGCTTCGGCGTACGGCACAAGGAAAAGTTTAAGGAACAGTTCAAGCTGGTCGATGTTCTGACGCTCTCTGCGACGCCGATCCCGCGGACGCTCTACCTTTCGCTGGCTGGCGCAAAAGATATGTCCGTGATCGAAACGCCGCCGCCGAATCGACTGCCGGTCGAAACAGTCATTTGTGGTTACGACGAACGGATCATCCGCGACGCCATTCAGCGGGAACTCCATCGCAAAGGGCAAGTCTATTTTCTCCATAACCGGGTGGAATCGATCGATCGGGTCCGAGAAAAGATCCGGCTTCTTTGCCCGGGCGCAAAAGTTGATGTCGGCCATGGTCAGATGGATGAACAGGAGCTGGAGGAGGTGATGGAACGATTCGTCGGCGGCAAAACCGATGTCCTGGTTTCCACGACGATCATCGAGAGCGGCTTAGATATTCCGAACGCGAATACCATCATCATTGATCGCGCAGATCGATTCGGCCTTGCCGATCTATACCAGCTCCGCGGGAGAGTTGGCAGAGCCCAGCACAAGGCGTATGCTTACCTTCTGCTTCCACGCGACATGATGACCGTGGGAGCGGCTCGGAGACGAATCAACGCCATTAGACAATACTCCGGGCTGGGCGCAGGGTTCCGAATTGCCATGCGGGATCTTGAGATCCGCGGCGCGGGAAATATTCTCGGAACCGCCCAAAGCGGGCACATCATCAATATCGGTTTTGATTTGTATTGCCAGTTGCTGCACCGCGCCGTGGAGGAATTAAAAGGAAAGCGGACTCGGTTCAGGACCGACGTCCCTGTGCACCTCGATTTCCTTTCCACAAATGAGGCCGAATATCTCACTTCGCAGCGTCACCTTGAGCCCGCCTTTATCCCTGCAGACTATATTTCTCAGCCTCAAATGCGTATTCAGGCGTACAAGAAACTGGCTGAGGCAATCTCCACGGAGGCTCTCCAGAAGCTTGCTGGCGATTGGCGAGACCAATTTGGCAAGCACCCCGCTGCAGTCCGTAATCTCCTCATGTTAAGCGAAGTGAAACTCGTCGCCTCCAGGTCGAGGGTAACGGAAATCGAGGTCAGAGACTCCAAAATCATGCTGACAAGGGGCGGCGACTATCTTCTCATCGATGGCCGGTTTCCTCGCTTGACTTCAGGCGAAGGCGAAAATAACATCTCGAGTTTGTTATACCTCATAAGCCGACTTGCCTGACACTACTCATGTCTTTGAAGCTGTTGTTCTCTCTGTTGTTGGCCGCCACCTTCCTCCTGCCGCGCATCAGGGCCGAAGAACCTCAGGCTGCACAACCTGAGGTTATCGACGGGGTCGCAGCGATTGTGAATGGAGATATCATCACCTTTTCTCAGGTGCAGGAAGTCTCCGGACCCCGCGAACGGACGCTGCGAGAGCAATACACCGGCCAGGAATTGATCGATAAGATCAAGGAAGCTCGACTCTCCGCTTTGAACGATCTGATCGATCGCCAGCTGATCGTCCAGGAATTCAAGAAAAAGCAATATAGCATGCCGGAATATGTCGTAGACGATCAGATCCAGAACATCATCAAAGATGATTTTGCGGGCGATCGTCAGGCATTCATGCGCACCCTGAACGCTCAAGGCTTCTCGATGAACAGATTTCGTGAGATGCAGAGGGACAAGGTCATCGTTGGTGCGATGCGCCAAAATAACGTGAAAGGGAATTTCACGGCGACCCCCCAACAAATCCAGGCTTACTACGACGCGAACAAACAGGAATTCGTTACGCCGGAACAGTTGAAGCTCCGCATGATCGTTTTGAACGCCGATCCCCTGGATGCTAACTCATCCGAGTCGACCAGGAAAATGGGCGAAGAGATTCGGCAAAAAGTGAAAGGCGGCGCCGATTTCGCCACGATGGCAAAGACTTATTCCATGGATGGGACGGCAGAATCCGGCGGCGACTGGGGGATGATCGATCGCAAGACTTTGAACCAGCAACTAACGGATGTCGCGTTTGCCCTGTCGCCGGGTCAAACGAGCGAGGTCGTACAAATCGGGGACTCTTTTTATATTCTCTTTTGTGAGTCCAAGAAAGAGGCTGGTACCATTCCGCTTTCGGAGGTCCGGGATGGTATCGAGAGGAAACTGGAGCAGGTCCAGCGCCAAAAAGCGACCCAACGTTGGATCGACGGCCTGCGAGAGAAGGCTTTCATCAAGATATATTAGTGCGCCTGGTGTAACTGTCGCCGAAATAGCATGCCATTCGCAGCAGGTCAGTTGGCTGCTTTTCAAGGTGCGAGCGACGAGCATATCTAAATCGATACGTGAGGAGCGAGCAACGCGGAAAACAGCCAACTGGCCGCGGCCCGAAGGGTTGCCATGAAAATGGTTCGGCGGCTGCGTTGCTCGTCGGTATCCTGTGCGTAAATATCTCAAGGTCTTCGACATCGGTTTGCAGAACACTTTCGTTTACCGCTGGAACTTCTTTTTCCGATCTCTGTTTGGCTTGTTCCCGCTCATGGGCACTGTTTTCATCTGGGGAGCTATTTTTCAGGCGAAAGGAGGTGGTATCAACAACTTCGATTACGCTTCGGTCGTCTACTATTTTCTCCTGGTCCTGTTTCTGGATAGCCTCCTCACCCCAGGAGACGATGAGTGGCAGGTTGCGGCAGATATCCGTGATGGTCAGATGAACACATTTTTGATCAAGCCGGTGAATTATCTCGCCTATCGCCTGGCTCTCTTTATCAGCAACCGGCTGCTTTACACCCTGGTTACTCTTCCCGTAATCATGATCGTCTTCGGGGTTTTCCACCGTTACCTGGCATGGCCGTCTTCCTGGGCAATCTGGGCCTTAACGACCCTCAGTGTGCTTCTGGCCGGATTGATCCAGTTCCTGATCGCTTACTCGGTAGCGCTTTTTGCGTTTTGGATGCTGGAGATATCCACTGTCGTCTTCATCATCTATTCTTTCGAATACTTTTTAAGCGGACATATGTTCCCCATCGGCTTGATGCCACCCTCCATTCAAGCAGTTTTGAAGTTCTTGCCGTTCCCGTACGAGCTGTATTTTCCTATCTCGATCTTTATGGGCCAGGTACACGGCGCGGAGCTCTGGGAGGGTCTGTTGATTCAGTTTTGCTGGGTTCTACTTATTGCCCTTGGTGCGAACACGCTCTGGCAGCAAGGTCTGCGGCGTTATCAGGCGGTCGGAGGATAGGGACAGACGGTTGGCTGGCGTTTTCGATCGCCATGGCGACCCTAAAAAGATTAAGAAAAGCCGGATATGTCAATTTTGACCGAAGCGCGGGCATCCTCCTGCGGGCCAGTTCTAGCCTTGGTCCTCTCGTTGTTGCTCGGGGCATGTGCCGATACGGAGACCGCAACAAAGGATCATCCGACTTTCTTCGGCAACGCCGGGGCAAGCATCGACGGCGGTGGCGCAACAGGCGGAATGAGCCTCAAGTGGTAGCGCCCTGTCGGAGAAGCTGCGAGCTGCCGCGGGTCTTCCGGTGAATCCAAATGCTTTCCAGGACACCTAGCGCAAACAGGACTAAGACCAGAAACGAGCCGCCATAGCTTATCATCGGCAAGGGAACGCCAGTGATTGGAGTAATCGAAATAGTCATTCCGATGTTCATGTAAATGTGCGTAAAAATCAGCGTAATCAATCCGACTGCAACAAGCCGCCCCAAGTCGTCTGTCGCCGAGGCCGCGATCAAAAGGCCAGTGAGCAGCAGCGCTCCGAAAGCGGCAACCAGAGTGATCGTTCCGACAAAGCCGAGCTGTTCGCCAATGGCGGCAAAGATGAAGTCGGTGTGAACGATCGTTGAAGGCAGGAAACCTAGCTGCACCTGGGTGTTGGGAGCGGTGAACCCTTTGCCGTAAAAGCCCCCGGACCCGATCGCGATCAACGATTGATTGATGGTCCAGCCCGCGCCCTGCGGATCGTAGTCCGGGTTCAAAAACGTGGTCAGACGTTCGCGTTGATAAGGTTTTAATCCAAAATTCGCGATCACTGGAATCACCGCGATGGCGACGATAATCATGACGAGGAGATACCGCTTCGCGACCCGGCCGACGTATAGGAGCGCAAAAATTGCTGGTATCCAGACCAGACACTCGCCAAGGTCCGGCTGAATAAGAATGAGGATCCAGGGGGGTGCAATAATCGCGCCACAGCTCAAGATTCGCCCGATCGTCGGCCACAAGCCACTCCAGTTCTCTGTGTTAGCGAGCAACCACGAGATCAGAAGCAAGGTAGAAATAACGGCCAGCTGGGCTGGTTGAAAACTGATTGGGCCCATGTCCAGCCAACTCCGCGCGCCAAACGTGGTTCTGCCGATAAAATGCGTGAGCACGAGAAATCCTAAGCCCCCTAGATACATGATGAGAGGGAAAGAGACGTGGTTCAGCCAGGCGCGGTAGTCGATCAAAGCGGCGACGAAAAAAACTACAATGCCGATGGACAGCCATACAATCTGTCGTCGCCACATTTCAGTCAGATACACCTCTTCCCGCATGTAGGTGGCGCTGTAGATGGCCATCACCCCAAAAATGGACAAACCGACCGCGACGGTAAAAAGCAGCCAGTTCATTCCGATTAATTTTCGTAGCAGCAAATTCATACGCTTGAGGTCTCACTCATCGAGAGTCGGAACACTGGCCAGCAAGTTTCGAGTATATTCGTGTTTCGGGGCGCGGTAAATTATCTCGGCCGGAGCAGATTCCATTACTTCTCCCCGACACAGAACGACGACCTCGTCGCTGATATGCTCGACGACGGCAAGGTCGTGCGCAATGAACAAATAGGTGATTCCCAGTTCGGCCTGTAGATCCGCCAGAAGGTTGACAATCTGAGCTTGGACACTCACATCGAGCGCACTGACTGGTTCATCGCACACGATCAGCGCCGGTTCCGCCGCCAAGGCACGCGCGATCCCAATGCGCTGACGTTGGCCGCCGCTGAATTCATGGGGGAAGCGCCGCAGAAATTCGGGTTTTAATCCAACTCTTTTCAGAAGATCGGCGGCCTTTTCCTCGCCCTCGGCGACCTTCAGGGACGGGAAGTGTACCCTGAGCGGTTCAGTGACAATTCTCAAAATATTCCATCTAGGATTGAGCGAGCCGAACGGATCTTGGAAAATCATCTGCATCTGTCTGCGGAGCGGCCTGAACTCTCTCTGCGACAGGGTCGTGATCTCGGTTTCGTGAAACAGAATACTGCCATCGGTGATCGGCACTAGCTTCAATATCGCCAATCCGATGGTTGTTTTACCGCTGCCGCTCTCGCCGACCAGACCAACTGTTTTGCCGGCAGGTATGTTGAATGAAACGTCGGTGACGGCCTTAACTTCGCCCACCAGCCGGCGCCTGAAGGAGGATCGTCTAACAAACCAGACCGTCAGCTTACGGACTTCCAGAATATTCACGTGCGATGCGCAAAATACGCAGTAAGTGGGCTAGTGGGAACTGCTTCCGCACTGAACTTCGGAAGCCCAATCTCGTATGCCGCGCGCCCTGCTTCCACCGCTTGCCGAAATGCCAGGCCCATCCGGGCAGGGTCGGCTGCGACCGCTATCGCCGTGTTGATCAAGACCGCGTCCGCCCCAAGTTCCATCGCCTCTGCCGCGTGGCTCGGCGCTCCTATCCCTGCATCTACCACTACCGGAACTGTCGCCTGATCGATAATGATCCGGATCTGGTCTCTAGTCTGGATCCCTCCGTTGCTTCCAATCGGCGATCCGAGCGGCATCACGGTAGCCGTGCCGACTTCCTGCAGGCGCTTGGCCAGGACTGGATCAGCATTGATATAGGGCAAGACAACGAAGCCTTCTTCGACCAATTGCTCGGCTGCTTTCAATGTTTCAATCGGATCGGGCAGGAGATACTGCGGATCCGGATGAATTTCGAGTTTCACCCACTTTGGCAGACCGGCCGAGGCAGCGAGTCGAGCGAGCCGGACGGCTTCTTCTGCGGTCATCGCGCCGCTCGTGTTGGGCAGGAGTTGATAGCGATCGGGATCGATGTAATCCAAAATGTCCGCGAACGGATCATGCGCTCCGGACAGGTCTGCACGTCGTAATGCCACCGTGACAATCTGCGTTCCGCTCGCTTCCAGAGCATCTCGCATCAGCGTATTGTTCGCGAATTTTCCGGTGCCGATCAGCAGTCGGGATTCGAAGTTGCGATCCGCAATTCTTAGTTTCGAGAGTGGGAGATGCATTCGTTTGAACCTCAGGACAATTACTTACTCCGTCCTTGAACAGCAAGTAATCGCTTCCTAAATTCTGAGATGCGCCCATCCGGTAGCGAACCTCTAAATCTGACGGGTCAGCTTCTGGTTGCGCACCCCAATTTACGCGACCCGAACTTTCGTAAGGCAGTATTGTTCCTTTCCGCCCATGATCGTGAGGAGGGGGCACATGGGCTTGTTCTCAATCGCCCGACGAACAAAAGCCTGACTGATTTTCTCCCGGACCACGAACTGGACGCGCTCGGGCAGATTCCCGTTTACGTTGGGGGACCGGTCGGCGCGCATGAATTGACGATCGTTTCCTTCGATTGGATTGCCGGCGAAGCGAAAATCACCTTCCATTCGCAACTTTCTTTGGACCAGGCGCAAACTCTCGCTGGAAGCGGCGGCTCGAGACTTATCCGTGCTTTCGTCGGGTACGCCGGTTGGGCGGGGGGACAACTGGAATCCGAGCTTCAGCAGAGCGCCTGGATCGTTCAACCGGCCACTGAAGCGATTCTCGGTGACTCCTCCAACAATGGAATCAGGCTCCGGCTGATGAAAAATCTCGGGCCGGCATTTTACCTGCTGGCGATTGCACCGGATGATCCCTCGCTGAATTAATGCACCGTCTCCTATGAAAGTCGGTGTTCCTAAGGAGATCAAAGAGCAGGAAAACCGGGTCGCGGTTCTTCCATCGGTCGTCTACCAACTCACCAGGCTGGGCCATCAAGTTTACGTGGAGCGGGAAGCTGGAGTGGGAGCAGGATACCCGGACAAGGAATACCAGGAAGCCGGGGCGATCATGTCGGATGAACACGCAGAGATCTTTCGCCAAGGAGATCTGATCGTGAAAGTCAAGGAACCGTTGCCTTCCGAATATCCGTTGCTGCGAGAGAGACAGATCTTGTTTACCTACCTTCATCTCGCTGCCAACAAATCGCTCACGGAGGAGTTGATGAAATCGGGCGTGACGGCAATTGCCTATGAGACAGTCGAAATCAATCGGCGCCTGCCTTTGTTAGAGCCGATGAGCGAGATTGCGGGTCGAATGTCGATCATTGTCGGGGGCTATTTTCTCGCCAAGCATAGTGGTGGGACCGGCGTGCTTCTCGGCGGGGTTCCAGGTATTCTGCCTGGGAATGTCCTCGTCCTAGGAGGCGGATCTTCGGGAGTTAACGCGGCCCGCATGGCCACCGGATTGGGAGCGAACGTCACGATCCTGGAAGTCGATTTCGACCGGATGCGATTTCTTGATATCACGATGCACACGGCCCACACGCTTTATTCGAATGAGGCACACTTACTGGAAATGTTGCCGGGAACCGATCTGCTGGTCGGAGCCGTATTGGTTCCTGGCGCAAGAGCGCCCAGGCTGATTACCAGAGCGATGCTGCGATCGATGAAACCGGGCAGCGTCCTGGTAGATATCGCCATCGACCAGGGAGGCTGTTGCGAAACCTCCCGTCCAACCACCCACCATGATCCGACCTTCGTGGAGGAGGGAATCACCCATTATTGCGTGGCCAATATGCCGGGTGCTTATGCTCGAACAGCGACCCAGGCGCTGACGAATGTCACGGCGCGATTCATCGAGTTCCTGGCCGAAGGCGGCGTGCAGGCAGCGATCAAGAAGGAACCAGGTCTGGCCAGCGGCATCAATGTGATGGGGGGACACATCCGGAATAAAGCAGTTGCGCAAGCGCATGACTTACCCTTTCGGGAGCTTTGAGGGACAGGAGTCAAGGGGCAGGAGTCAGAAAACAGGAGTCAGGAGTCAGAAGGCGAGACAGGAGGCAGAAGTCAGAATTCAGGAGTGACAGGTAGCCAAGGCTTGGAGCGTCCCAAAGCGTCGTCGTCCTCGATCTCAGCTTCTGACTTCTGGCTCCTGACTCACAATCTCACCACCCTCGCGCTCCTGATGTTGGGGTTGGCCAGGATGGATTCGATGATTGTTTCGTCAGGAACAGAGTCGAGGTTTAAAACGGTGAGGACTTCGCCGCCGCGGTGATCCCTGCTTAAAGACATGTTCGCTATGTTCACTGCGTGCGCTCCCAGGATCGTACCTATCTGGCCAACTATTCCAGGGACGTCATGGTTTTCCAGGAGAAGAAGGACTCCGACCGAGCGCGCCTCGACGTGGCGGCCGTTGATGCGGACTATTCTTGGCGACGCCCCGATAAACGTCCCAGCCACCGATACGGTTTCTCCGTCACCGTCCGCCTGGAGATCAACCAGGTCCGTGAACTCACCGGAAGCGCTATCTTTGGTCTCCACAATCTTTAATCCCAAAATCTGAGCAAAAGAAGTGGCGTTGACCGGATTGACTTCTCCGCCTCCGGCTTCCTCCAAAAATCCCTTCAAGATGTAGCGTGAGATCGGGCTGGTCTCGAAATCGTTCACCTTCCCGCTGTAGTTGATCGAAAGGGTTTCGCAACGTTTTGGCGCGACCTGTCGTAAAAATCGCCCGAGCTTTTCACCGAACGCAAGGTAAGGCGCAACGACCGCAAGCGTCTTGGCGTCAATGTTCGGAACATTGACGGCGTTGCGAATAACCCCCTCCAGGAGAACAGAGCGGATTGACTCCGCAATCTCAATTCCCACACTTTCTTGCGCTTCTGCGGTAGAGGCCCCTAAATGCGGCGTGAAAACCACGTTCGAGAGGCCTCGCAAGGGAAATTCGGCAGGCGGTGGCTCAGTTTC
>JAFAKL010000121.1 GCA_019235445.1 Verrucomicrobiota bacterium
TCTCTTTGGTCAGTTTCTCGGAGTGTTTCGACGCGGCCACCGAGATCGCCGCATTCGGGTGCATGTGGTCCACATGCTTAAACGGGATGAAGGCATGCAAAGGCGTGTCGATGGAAGAGGGTCTCGAATTCAGATTGAAGGTCGCGTGCGTGTACATACCGACCATCTTATCTTCCGCCGGCGTCTTGGGCCCTTTCTCCGACTCCCGCGCGTACAGGCTTTGCAGATCGACCAGCCTGCTCTGATAGAGCGATGAAAAGTTCTCGCGCTTGCTCGTCCGGAGGTCGCCACCTGAGCCTTTCACCCACAGCACTTCGACTTCCTCGCCCGTCAAAGGATCCTGTTCAATGATTTTTGCCGAGGTATTTCCGCCGCCGGTGTTGGTGATGCGTTGGTCAGAGCCAAGGATATTAGAGCGGTAGACGAGCCGCCCAACCGGATCAAGCGAGGAGGCGACCGTGTCGTCCCACAGGTAGTTTACGTATCGGTATCTCTGGTAGTCCATAATGGTGGGTCATAGTTCAATGAAACGTTGGTAGGCGGCCCCCCACGCTTCGGGCGCAATCGGCTCGAAGGTTTGCAGGGCGAAAGAATCGCGCACGGCCTGACGCACGGCGGCGAGCGAGCCCAGGTGACCGAGAGCTATGGCTTGGAGGAGCACGTTACCGATCGCAGTTGCCTCGGCTGGGCCCGCCACGACCTGGCGCCCGGTGGCGCTGGCGGCGAATTGGTTTAAGAGTGCGCTTTGGCTGCCGCCGCCGACGATGTGCAACCGGCGGATCTTGCGTCCGGTCAATTGCTCCAGTTCTTCGATGGTGATGCGGTACAGCAGCGCAAGGCTCTCGAAAATGCAGCGCACAAACTGCCCCGGTGTTTCAGGTGCCGGCTGGCCTGTTTCGGAGCAAAATTCGGCGATCTTTTGCGGCATCTCGCCCGGCTTCAAGAAGCGCGTCGCCCGCGGATCTATCAGGGACCGGAACGGCTCCGCGTTCTCGGCCTCTCGCGTCAGGGTGGCATAGTCGAACTCGCGTCCTTGCCGGGCCCACTCCCGTCGCGACTCCTGCAGAATCCAAAGCCCGACGATGTTTTTTAAAAATCGGGTCGTAGCGCCGTACCCGGCCTCATTGGTGAAGTTGCGTTCCCGGACCTTTTCGCTGATGAGCGGCTGTGGCAGTTCCAGGCCAAGCAGGGACCAGGTCCCCGAGGAAAGGTAGGCCCAATCCTCGCCTTCCTGTGCCGGGACGGCGGCCACCGCGGCGCCGGTATCGTGCGAACAAGTCGCCACTACCTGCACTTCTGGCAAGCCTGTCTCGGCGGCAACTTCTGGCAGTAACTGCCCCAGCACCGTTCCAGGAGGGACGAGTTGCGGAAAGATCTTCGGCGGGAAACCACACCGTTCAATCAGTACCTGGGACCAGGAGCGCGTGCGAGGGTTGTAGAGTTGAGTGGTGCTGGCGTTACTCTCGTCTACCCGGGGCACCCCGGAAAAGAGGTAGTTAAAATAGTCGCCGATGGTCAGAAAGCTGTCTGCGGCTTCCAGCAAGGCCCGACTTTTTTCCACGTCGGAGACCAAGTGGTAGATCGTGTTGATGGACATGAACTGAATGCCTGTCTCGGCAAAAATCAATTCTGAACCGACCTTTTCTCGCACCCGCTCATAGGTGCTTTCGGTGCGGGCGTCGCGATAGTGAAACGGGGGACTCAGCATCGGGTGCACGGCGTTTATCAGCACATAATCAACGCCCCAGGAATCCACGCTCAGGCTTGCCACTGGTACCTGGCGCCCGGCGACCTGGCGCAGGCCGGTTTTGATTTCCTCAAAAATGCGCAACACGTCCCATCGGAGGGAGCCCAGCACGCGCACCGCAGCGCTGGGAAAGCGGTGCACTTCCTCCAGCGTCAGTCGGCCTTCTTCTAGACGGCCTAGCATTACCCGGCCGCTTTCTGCGCCGAGGTCGCAAGCGATGTAGTACGTCGGGTTCATGGTGCCTTCGTCAATCCAGGTGGAACATCTCTCTCAGCTCGATCGCGCGGGGTGAATGGTCTGCGTTTACTTCCATCAGTTCGGCCATGTAGTCCCACCAGCGCCGGCATGCCGGCGTCTGTGCGATGGCTTCCCAGCGAATTTCATCTTCAATTTCAGCGTAGGCAAATAACTGACCGGTTTCCGGGTGCAGGGCAATCGAGTAGTTGTGGACTCCGTTCGCATGGAGAACATCCTCCAGTTCCGTCCAGATCGGAGAATGCCGCTTTTGGTACTCGTTTTCGGCACCGCGATTCAACTGCATGACAAAAAATTTCCGGATCATGAATTTCGAGTCGGGGTGAATCGGCGCCTCCGCGGCGCCCTCCGACTAGAAGTTAAACTTGTCGATATTATTAGCGTTAAATACGGTAGGCGGCCCCAATAATACCACCCCGTCCTTGCCCACGGTGCGATTACCGAGCTTACCCGCTGCGAATGTCTCACCCTCCTTGCCTTTGATGTTGCCGGAGGCAATCTGGGCAGCTGCATAGACGGCCAGGTAACCGACGTCGGCAGGGTTCCACAACTCAAACTCCTTGATGGTGCCGTCTTTGACAAACTCGCGTAGCTGGTTTGGTGTTCCTAAGCCGGTCAGAGCAACCTTGCCTTTGTAGGGGCTGGTAGAAATGTAGCGCGCCGCCGCCGCAATCCCTACGCTCGTCGGGCTGATGATTCCTTTCAGGTTTGGGTACGCCTGCAGCAAGCCTTGCGTCTCAGTGAAGGACTTCTGGTCCTCGTCGTTTCCGTACGCGATCTTGACCAGTTTCATATCCCGGCACCGGTTTCAGAAGGACCCTCCACCTTGCCTTCGATACCTAACTCCTTGCAGGCATCCATAGCGCCTCCGTCCTGAATCACCATGTAAGGATTGTTAATGTTCTTGGGAATGACGGTGATTTTCAGGTCTTTCTTGACCGGCTTCTCCTGGCCGTAACTAACTATTCCAACAACCATTAAGGAACAAAGGAGGGTGAAGGTCCGAATGAGCGAGGTTTTGGTCATAGACTTATCCGTGCAGCTACTGAGGAGCTTTAGTTTTTGAGGGGAAAATTCATTTGGCCACGGACGCGCCGCCGAGTCTGGTGATCTCTTTTTGCCGCTGCATCAGTCGCCACCTTTCGTGGGTGGAGGCGATCAGATTGGGAAGCAGGATGCTGATGATCAGCAGAGACCCGGTCACAATTCTAAGGATTTCACTCGCCACGTCCGCCAAGGTTAACACGTTGTTAATGATCCCGATTAAGAGCAGGGAGAGCACAACTCCGGTCACCGTACCCTTTCCCCCTTGCACGGTCACGCCGCCCAAAAACACGGCCGCGATAGCGCTTAACTCGAACCCCGTCCCGTTATCGGCGCGCGAACTGGAAAAGCGAAAGGTGAAAACGATTCCTGCCAGTGCACTGATGACGCCCGAAGCGATAAAGAGCAGCATCTTCAACCGGCTGATGTTAACTCCGGAAAAACGTGCCGCCATTTGATTGCCCCCGATCGCGTAAATATTCCGGCCGACGGTGGTGTGATGAAGCAAAACCCAGAAAATCAGGGCCAGGATGATGAACAGCACGAACGGCAACGGAATAAATGTGTAAGGAACGACCCCGAGTCCAAATTCGGCGTACTCAGGCGGATAGTCGGCAACAGCTTTATCTCCAAGCACGATGTAGGCAAACCCACGGAAGAGCGCTAGCGTTCCGATGGTCACCGCCAGGGAAGGGAGGCGGAAGCGCACGATCAGAAAGCCGTTGAGCGCCCCGCAAAGGGCGCCTGCCAGCAGGCAAATCACGATACCCAGCGGGATGGGGAGTTTGTACTGCCAAAGAAGCCCAAGGAGAGAACTGGAAAGGCCCAGCATCGAGGCGACAGAAAGGTCGATTTCGTTGGTGATCACGATCAGGCTTAACGGCAGCGCTATCAACGCAATCTCGACAAAGTTAGCCAAAAGGTTAGACCAGTTCTCCACGGTCAGGAAATCCTTGTTGAGAACCGTTCCGCCAATGACCGCGATTAAGACGAGGAGAGCGAGGATCGTCTCCCAACCGACTCGCCGGGCCAGGCGCCGGGTGCTCCTTTGGCTTTGGCTCATACGTGACTCCATTTAACTCGCAACCGTAAGGCGTAGCGGTGCGCCAGGTAGGCGTCTGCCGCGATCGCCAGAAGAAGCATCGCCCCCTGAAAAGCTTGTTGCCAGAAGGACGGTACCCGCAGAAAGACCAGGGTGCTGCTAAACACGCTTAACAACAGCGCTCCCAGGACGGCGCCGACCACTGTCCCTACCCCGCCCGTAATGGCAACTCCCCCCACCACGGTCGATGTAATCACCGAGAGTTCGATCCCTTCGGCTGCCGTCGCGTCTACAGTTCCAAAACGCGCCAGCCAGAGCGCGCCGGCTAACCCGGCGATGGCACCCGAAATGAGGAATCCGGTGGCTAGCCTTTGACTCACGTTGATGCCGGCAAGAACAGCCGCATTCGGATTGCTCCCTATTGCATAGAATTCCCGCCCGATTCGATATTGACGTAATCCGATCGCAAAAACGACGAGCAGGATCAGGACAATCCAAGTCAGGATTGGAATACCCACCAAGGTGGAAGTACCGATGGCCAGGAAGGAACCGGGAACATTGACCGCATTAACCTGCCGTCCATGAACCCAGGCGTAGTTGGCACCCCGGAAGATGTAAAGCGTGCCCAGGGTAGTTATTAATGCCGGAATCCTTCCCCAGGCGATTAAAGCGGCATTTATTCCCCCGAGCAGAAGGCCTGCCACGACGGCGATCAAGACCACCAGGATGCTGGGAATGCCAGGGTGATTGATGAAAAGGATTCCCGAGAGAAAGGCAGTGATCCCGACAATTGAACTGATGGAGAGATCAATCTGGCGCATCAGGATAATCACCGTCTGACCCAGCACGAGCAGAGCGATGATGGAGACGTTTAACATCAGGTCTTTCAGGCTTTGCGGGCTGATGAAACGCGGATTCAGCGAGGTGGTCAGCACGGTCATGAAGGCAATGAGCAGGACCAGACTGCCTTCGCGACTGCGCAGCAACACGTTGTGCCATCCTTGCCCGCCTGCGGCAGGTTTCGATTCGGTGCTCATGATTGTCCGTTGGAAGTGGCTTTTGCTTTCTGGTCGCGAATCGACCCCGTTTGGCCGGTCGCGGCAAACATAATCGCCTCTTCGGTAGCCTCCGACCGGGCCAGTTCGGCGGTAAGCTTCCCCTCGTGCATCACGAGAACGCGATCGGCCATCCCTATCACTTCCGGCAAATCGCTGGAAATCATAATGATCGCCATCCCTTGTTGTGCCAACTGGCTTAAGGTTCGATGGACTTCGGACTTTGCCCCGACGTCAACGCCTCGAGTAGGCTCGTCCACGATGAGGAGCTTTGGGCGCGTGGCCAGCCATTTCGCCAGGACGACTTTTTGCTGGTTGCCGCCGGACAGGATGCTGGCCGGTTCCTCAATATGGCCTTTCAGGCGCATGCGCTCCGTCCATTGAGCGGCAATCTCCCGTTCTTTCTCTTTGGAGACCAAGCCGAAACGCTGCACCTGGCGCAGAACGGTCAAGGTGACGTTGCGCATGACGGTCATTTCCATGACCAGCCCTTGCTGTTGGCGATCTTCCGGCACCAAGCCAATCCCCGCGGCCATCGCCATTTGCGGCGTGTGGTTGGTCAGCGCAGTCTCGCCGATCACCACTTCTCCGCTATCGAGGGGATCAATCCCAAAAATCGCGCGCGCGACCTCGCTGCGCCCTGCGCCGACTAAACCGGCCAGACCGACGATCTCCCCTGCCCGCACCTCAAAGCTGATCTCCTTGAATACCCCGGCCCGCCGCAGGTCGCGCGCCCGTAGAACCACCTTGCCGGGTTCTACCTTTTCTTTCGGATAGAGAGCATCCAGGGACCGTCCGACCATCTTGCGGATAACTTCCTCAGTGGTCCATTCCTGAAGAGGTCCTGACCCGACGACGCGCCCGTCGCGCATCACCGTGATGCGCTGGGAGATCGAGAAAACCTCTTCCAACCGGTGCGAGACAAACATCAGGGCCACCCCCTTGTTCCGCAGACGTTCCACCACTTGGAACAACCGCTTAACTTCCTCGAGCGAGAGGGCTGCGGTTGGTTCATCCATGATCAGCACCTTGGCCTCGAAGGTCAGGGCTTTGATAATCTCCACGATTTGCTGGTCAGCGATGCTTAGTCCTAACACCGGATCCTGGGGCCGCAGCGACACGCCCAGTTGGCTCATGTGCTCTGAAACGGCCCGGTTCATGGCGGCATAGTCGATCCAGCCGTAGGCAGTGTTCGGCTGTCGGTGCATAAAGACGTTCTCGGCGATGGAGAGGTCCCGGAACAACGTGGGCTCCTGATAAATCACGGAAACCCCCGCCTGCTGTGCTTGAGAGGGAGAGCGAAAAAGCACTTCCTGCCCGCTCATACGAGCGATCCCTTTGTCGGCCAGATGCAGCCCGGCCATGATTTTGACCAGGGTGCTTTTGCCCGCGCCGTTCTCGCCCATCAATGAATGCACCTCGCCGGGGAAAAGCGACAAGCTGACTCCCTCAAGAACCCGGGTACTTCCGAACGACTTATAAATGTCGACCAGTTCGATGACAGGGGGGCTCATAAGCAGACAAGAGGTTGCCAAGAAAGATCCGCATGACGTAAAGGGGGATTCGCTTTATTTTTCCCGCGAAAACCGACGCTCCTGAGGACAAGCATGGCGCCGTTTCTTTGAATGTCTATACAAATTTTCAAAATAATGTGTAGACATATAGACCTTCCCTGGCGAGCATTCCTCATTGTCACCATTATTCCCCCTCTCCCCTTATGAACCAAGCCCAGAAGCAAAGAATTCAGCAGGCACTCGATGACTTCCGGATCGAGACTCCTACCTGGGGGTTTGCCGATACCGGCACCCGCTTCGGCAAATTCCTCCAGGATGCAGCCGCCATCGATATCAACGACAAGCTGGCCGATGCCGGACAAGTCCACGCCTTTACCGGTTTTTGTCCTTCGGTCGCCCTTCATGTCCTCTGGGATTTTAGCGCCGACCAACCCGCTTCCGCCATCGCGCAGCTTGGGAAGAAATACGGCGTCCGCATCGGGGCCATCAACCCTAACCTCTTCCAGGACCAGATCTATAAATATGGATCGCTTTGTAACCGCGACGACCAGATACGCTCCGCAGCAGTAAAGCACTTGCTCGAAAGCGCCGAATTGGCGAAACAAACGGGCAGTCCACTGGTTGCCATCTGGCTGGCCGACGGCTCCAATTACCCGGGCCAGGCTAACATTCGATGGCGCAAACGCGCCCTGGTAGAAACCTTGCGACCGTTGCACGAAGCCTTAACCGCTGACCAGCAGATATTGTTGGAGTACAAACCATTCGAGCCGGCCTTCTACCACACGGACCTGGCGGATTGGGGGATGTCTTATCTCATCGCCAAGGAAGTCGGTCCCAGGACTCGAGTGTTGGTCGATACCGGCCATCATTACCTTTCCCAGAATATCGAACAAATCGTTGCCTGGCTGCTCGACACGGAGATGCTGGGTGGTTTTCACTTTAATGACCGGCGCTATGCCGACGACGACCTCACCTTCGGATCGATCGATCCCTACCAGGCATTCAGGATATTCCATGAGATTCATTTCTTTGGGTGGGAAACCGGTCAGACGCCCCAAATTCCGTATATGATCGACCAATCGCACATCGATAAGCCAAAGATCGAAGCGATGATTCAAACGGCGGTGACCGCGCAGGAATTGTATGTGAAAGCCGCCGCGGTGGACCACGAAAAGCTGTCGCGTCATCAGGAGCGTAACGAGCAGGTCGATGCCGAGGAGTGCCTGCGAGCGGCCTTTTTTGCCGATGTCCGGCCCACCATCGTCGAATGGCGCCAGCAACACAAGTTACCGCTCGACCCCTTGCCCGCCTTCCGGCAAAGCGGCTACGAAGCGCGGGTCGCCAGTGAGCGCAAAGCGCGGCGGGTCGAACTAGGCATCACCAGTTCCGGATCCTATGCTTAAGCTAGTGCAGGCATCCGTACGTGTGTAACGGTTAGCGCCGCCTGAAGACAAGAAGAGCAGCGCAGTGGTAAGTAAGGCGTCTCGCCTTACCTCCGAAAACGCGCAAAGCGGGGACGCTTTGCCTACAAGAAGTGGCAGCGTATTAATAAGCGAGGCCGACAATCATTGGCTAAACACCTACAGTCATCCTGCCTGCGTTTGAAGTTTGGATCCTCTAGCGTCCTACAACGGCGCCGAAGGCACCAACTAACCATAGAAGCCTGGGGCGAAGCCTTGCGCCAGCCCCAGGAAAAAACAAAAAAATACCGGCACGCGCTGAAGGCGCATGACAGTATTTTTATATGCGCACCGATTCGTGCGGTCGTGGAGTGCCCCGTGCCCCCTAAGCGCTAACTTAACTTAAGGAAAATCCTAACAACGAAAGAGCGCAGCCTGTTCCCGAGGAACCAAACGAAAGTAGCCTGTCCCGGTGGGACGAAACGAAAGTAGGCTGTCCCGGTGGGGCGAAACGAAAGTAGCCTGGCACGAAGTGCCTGGAGATAAGAGAAAAGCGGACCCGTCCCGGAGGGACCAAAGATTTTTTCGAGGAAAGGAGAATGAAACATTTGGAGCAAACCTTGATCAA
>JAFAKL010000140.1 GCA_019235445.1 Verrucomicrobiota bacterium
TTTCCTGGGACTTCGCCTGGCTTCGCCAGGCTACGACCGCGGAGCGGTCTCTGGAGTTTGGACGTTTTCTGGCGACCGCGGAGCGGTCTAAGAGAATAGCCCAGTGGCTTCAGCCCTGGGTGAAGTGAGATCAAGCGACCCGCCCTGAGAGGGCGTTCGACCTTCGGGGGGGCATTATTGTGAATGTGAATTCAACCCACCTCGCCGTCATGGTGGTGTACCGCTCCCATACCGCAAACCTACCTGAATATCGGACGCCCTTTCAGGGCGCATCGTCTTTTGACGTCTACCCAGGGCTAAAGCCACTGGGCTATTCTGTTAGACCGCTCCGCGGTAACCGGGACGGGTCCACTTTTCTCTTGTTTCCAGGCACTTCGTGCCAGGCCGCCTTCGCAGACTACGGCGCGCCTGGACAGCCATAGTAAGAACTGCCTGACGTGCGGTCGCGACGTAGGCCTTGCGGAGTCGGGCTACTTTCGTTTGGTCCCTCCGGGATAGGATACGATTTTTCGTTGTAGGATTTCCATAAGTTAAGTTAGCCCTCAGGGGGTTTCACTCCGGTTGAAGGCCAGTGCCCCCTTCGGGGTACCTTTTCCGGCGAGGCACCTAGGCCTGAAAATCGTCTTCGAAAGGTCCAAACTCCAGGGACGGCAAAGCCGCTCGATACTACGTCTCAACGTAGATATCATCCTCCCTGAGGAGCACGGGGTAAGTTTCTACGGGTTCGATTGCCGGCGGCGAGAGTGCTTCCCCTGTTCTGATCGAAAAACAAGCGCCGTGCCAGGGACAAATAATGGTTTCGCCGGTTAATTCGCCATCCGAAAGTCGCGCCTCGTCGTGGGTACAGACGTCCTTGATGGCAAACAATTCACCATCCACGTTGAACACGACGATCTCAGGGTCGTCGATATGAATGGAATTTCCGTCCAGGAGTTCGGATTTTTTGCACACTCGGCGTAGGGCCATAACAAAATGAGTTCGCCAATTTGCTTGGAAATCAATGGTAATTTTGCGAACCAGAAATAAACGCTGACACTAATCGAATCGGTGTCTAAAGAAGATCATGGCTGCGGTGTTGCCCGACGCATTCTTACACTGGTGGTAAGAGGAGAGTTCGCGGGGTCTTATTCGAACGAGCGAATCATCTGTATATGGAAGAACAAATTATTGTCGATGCCCAAGGTCCAGCCAGGCCCTTTCCCCATTTCTGGGAACATATGTTCGGCTCCTGCCATGCTTCAGTAACTCTCTGTGAAGGGTGGCGCCAGGATCTGCGGGCGCTGCGACAAATCGTGGACGTGAAGTACGTCAGATTTCATGGGATTTTTGAACATCAAGTCGGAATTTATGAGGGTGAAGATTCCGCTGGTAATCTGGTGCTCAATTTTACCCGAATTGATTTGATCTACGACGGTTTGCTCGAGATCGGCGTCGCTCCTTTTGTCGAGCTTGGGTTCATGCCAGAAGAGATGGCCGTAAAACCCAGCCCACACTCGTTTTGGTATCATCCCAACGTAGCGCCGCCGCGCGACCCGCGCCAATGGTGCCAGCTTATCTTCAAGTTCGCCCAGCATCTCGTGGAGAGATATGGCATCGAGGAGGTGGCAAACTGGTATTTCGAAGTTTGGAACGAGCCCAATCTCGATTTCTGGACAGGAGAACCGAAGGAGAAAACCTACTACGACCTCTATGATATTACCGCCTCCGCCTTGAAAGATGTAAACTCCCGGCTGCGCGTGGGAGGGCCAGCCACTGCCCAAGCCGCTTGGGTCGACCGGTTTATCCGCCACTGCGCAGAAAAGAATGTTCCGGTCGACTTCGTCTCAACTCACATCTATCCCAATGACACGGCGCTGAATGTCTTCGGGAGAGAGGAAAAGATCCCCCAATCCGACATGGTGGCGTTGGCGGTGCGTAAAATTCACGATCAGGTCCACTTCTCTGCCCGGCCCGAATTGCCGATCATCTGGAGCGAATACAACGCCGGTTTTGACGGAGTGCAATTGGACTCTCCTTACGTGGGTGCCTGGCTGGGGAACAACATTCGTTTGTGCGCTGGGTGGGCTACCGAAATGTCTTACTGGACATTTACGGACGCTTTTTTTGAGGAGGGCGGCGTCTTTAAGAGTGTCTTCACGAGCGGGTTCGGCCTGATCGCAACCGGCGGAATTCCGAAAGCCTCTTTCAACGCATTTAAGATCTTGCATCGTCTGGGGGACCTGCAGCTTGCAATCGATAGCAGTTCAGCGTTGCTGACCCGGCGATCTGGCGCTGATGGCCTTGTCTTTGCCCTATGGAACTACGTCAGCCCGCGGGAGAACGGGGAACCTAAAGCCGTCCAGATTCAATTGCGAGGTTTTCAAATTTATCCAGAGCAGGCCAGGGTCTTTCTGGTGGATGCGGATCACGGTTCTCCACTGAAATCGTGGCAAGCAATGGGGAGTCCTGATTTTCCGAGCAGAGAACAACAGGCTGCCTTACGCAAAGCGGCCGAGTTGCCTCCGCCACTGCTGGCGAAACTGGTGGATAGGCGGCTTTCTCTTTCGCTAGAACCGAACGCCCTTGTCGTCATCGAGTTTGCTTAGGGGTGTGGGCGAGGACGAGGACGACCACGAGGACGATCGGGGATTATGGACCGGTTCTGTTTGACCACTGCGCGCAAACCCGTATCAAAGAATAATGGAGATTCAAGGTTTGCGCAGCGCGTACGACACCGTCGGGGGCGTTGTCTATTTCGGGCGCATGGTCGACAAGATCCGGCTCCATGCTGCCGGAAAGTTGCCTCCGGAATATCAGCGGTCGTTAGGTGCCACTAACCCGAACAGCTTTGACGGGCGCTGCTGTCGCTTTTTCAAGATCGACTATCACGCGCTTGCCGCCCGAGCTCTACAGGCAGGATCGGACGAGTCGCTTTTCGAATGGGCCTGCCTGCATGGCCGAAAGCCGTCTGACAGAGATGTCGAGGTATGGAACGCCTTCATGCAAAAGCGCGGCTGGCGGGACGGGAGTTCCGGACGCCTGAAAGAGCAAGTGGAAGAGGCGGGAATTGCCGGTCGGGTCGTCTCGACCTTCTTTGACTTCTATGACGCGGACGAGGGCCGTCCACCTCGTTTTCCGGGGGAACCGCCCGATGCCAAAACCTCCGCTGAGCCGGTGCTTGGCACAGTCCGAATACCCGGTCTCCGCAGCCCTTGGGAAAAAGTTGGAGGTATTGTGCATTTCGGCCGGATGCTGGACAAGATTCGGTTGTTTAAAAAGGGACAACTCCCGCCGGCTTGGGCCGAAGCAATGGGATCCCTGAACGGCTTTGACGACTTCTGTTGTTATCTTCTTCAAGTCGAGTACAAAGCTCTCCAGGAGGAGGCCCTCCATGGCGGGGGAGACACTCGAATGCTTCAATGGGCTTTTGCCCATGGACGCAAGCCCTCTGACCAGGAGATCGAAATCTGGAACGACTGCCTTTCTAAACGCTGCTGGCGCGATAAATACATACCTCGCCTGCACTTTCGACTGCAGGAAGCCGGCTTACCAACCGACCTGGTCCTCACCATGTTCGAATACATCGACTTGGATGAAGGGCGCATACCCCTCAGTTTTGATGGAGATTAACTTTAAGGAAAATCCTACAACGACAGAGCGCAGCCTGTCCCGGAGGGACCAAACGAAAGTAGCCTGGCACGATGTGCCTGGAAACAAGAGAAAAGTGGACCCGTCCGGAGGGACGGTTGATGTGCGCCTGAAAGTCCGCACCAACAATAAGGTGAAAGTCCCTATCGGACAGGAACTAGCTAATTCCAGAGATATTTTTCGAGAAAAAGAGAATGACACATTTGGAGGAAGCCTTGACTTGATCAACCGTCCCTACGGGACTAGACGCGTCTTTTTTCTTTTTTCCAGGCACTTCGTGCCAGGCTACCCTCGTTTTATCCCTCCGGGATCAATGCGTGACGGCACCTCCCTGCCGCTGGCGGTGAGAAACATGCGCCGAACGAAGTAGCCTGTCCCGGAGGGACCAAACGAAACTAGCCTGGCACGAAGTGCCTGGAAAGAAGAGAAAAGTGAGCCCGTCCCAGAGCTATGGGACGGTTGATCTGCTGACTAGGATCAATACGCTTGGAAATCGGGCATCATACCTCGTTGTCCTAAACCGGATCGATTACGAAATA
>JAFAKL010000291.1 GCA_019235445.1 Verrucomicrobiota bacterium
CGTGTCGGTCGCAATCCGAACCAACCGGGAAGCAGCTTTAAGATCCCGCCCAGAGCGACGGTAAAGTTCAAGGCAGGCAAAGTGATGCGACAAAAGGTCTCAAAGCTTTCCCCGACTCTAAAGCAGGCTCAATCGCTCAAACGAGCGGTACTCTAGTGCAGGGAATTTCGGACCATGCCGGCCCGTCAGAGCGTCTCCATTGAGCGAGCAGGATCGAGGTCGGCCCCGCACCATCAGTCGACTGGCTTTATCCTTCCGAGTCCAGGGCTTCGAAATGAGGCGGCTAACGGTTTTCTTCCGCTTTGATGCTATCCAGATGATTCAATAATTTAGAGAGTTCCTTGGGTGCCGGCTGATGACCACGGAACTCGAGCGGCCGCAGATTGAATTGCGCGAGGCGTTCCGCGACCCCCCTGCGTCTGGTTTTTCCTTTCAACTCCCTGATCTGTTCAGCCCTGACGATATGCCGCGTTTTGTTTTGGACTCGGGCTTCCAGTTCATCGGCCAGCAGTCGTCGGGCAAGGAATCTGTTCAGCGATTGGCAACTCCGTTGGGAGCAACGAACGCGGATGCCGCTCGGTCGATGCCGCAATTCGACCCCCGCCCCCCGGAAAAAACTCTCCTCAAGATCTCCTTCTGAACAACGAAGGGCTGTCAACCGTTCACGCAAGGCTTTCGCCTTTTTTTCTGAGACAGGAAAAGCAGGCACAGGAAGGTGTATAGCGATTGTCTGATAAAAATTCAAATAGAAGGCTTGCCGCAACAACACAGTCCCTCCGAGACTTGTTCTTTATGACCCCAGGAAACTAGGCTATTCTCCCGGGAGCCATGGAATCAACTGAACTCTTAACGACAAATCGTAAAGCCCTGACGATTAATCTGGATCAGGGCAAATACGGCACGTTCGCAGAGATCGGGGCCGGTCAAGAAGTTGCTCGACATTTCTTCCAAGCAGGGGGCGCAGCCGGCACAGTCGCAAAATCGATCTCTGCTTATGACATGAAATTCAGCGACGAGATCTACGGCAAAACCGCGCGATATGTCTCGCGGGAACGCCTCGGTCTCATGCTGGACCACGAGTATAGCTTGCTTCTGGAACGATTGCGGGAGACGCGCGGGGAGAGGAGCGAATTCTTTGTCTTCGCCGACACAGTCGCAGCCAAGAGTTTTAAGGGTACAAATGAGGCCCACGGCTGGATGGGAGTCAGGTTTCAAGCAACACCCGGTTCAGTGCCGAGCGACATCATTCTTCACGTCAGGATGCTGGACAAAGAAAACATCCTGCAACAGCAGGCGCTGGGGATCATCGGCGTGAACCTGGCGTATGGCGCATTTTACTATATCGATGATCAGGATCGGTTCATCCAGTCGCTCGCCGACAACCTCGGTGTCGACCGGATCGAAGTTGATATGATCAACTTCAGCGGAGAACTTTTCGCCAGTGTGGACAATCGTCTGATGAGCCTGAAACTGGTCGAATACGGACTAACCAACGCCGTTATGTTCGGTCCAAGGGGCGAAGTCTTGCAACCCTCGGCGGTTCTCCATCGAAAAGCGATCGTCGTCGAGCGCGGCAGTTTTCGGCCGGTAACGCTGGTCAACGAGGATATGATGCGGTGTGCATTGGCTCAATTCCTCCAGGAGCCCGCCCTTAAAGGCGTGGATGTGGTTGTTCTCATGGAGATCACGATGCACAATCTGCTCGCTTCCGGGAACATCGACCATAAAGATTTTCTGGACCGCGTCGACACTCTGGCAGCAATTGGAAACAACGTCCTGATTTCTAACTATCTGGAGTTTTACCGGCTGACCTCTTATTTTCGCCGGTACACCAAACAGATGGTGGGCGTTGCCATGGGTATCAATAATCTGCTCGAAGTATTCAACGAGAAATACTACGAAAATCTGGACGGTGGAATTCTTGAATCGTTCGGACGTCTGTTTAAGAATCTAATCAAACTTTACATTTATCCGATGCGGAAGAGCGCTTACGACAGATACTGTCTTGACAATCCGTCGGCCTGCCCAATTCCGTTAATTGGCACATCTCTTCATCCCTTGGCCACCGATGTTTGGATTAACGCGATAAACCTCCAGGTCCAAATGCATTTGCGGAATCTTTACGCGCACCTCCTGGAAAATCATTACATCGCTCCTATCGTGGGATATGACGCCTCCATCATGGAAATTTTCTCCCGCGACGTGCTGAGAATGATTCAGACGGGAGTCCCCGGATGGGAACGGATGGTGCCCGAGAAAGCCGCGGCAATCATTAAGGAGCGCAACCTCTTTGGCTGCAGGGAGGCGCCAGTAGAGAAACTGCAACCGGTGGGATAGTCGGTCCCTTCCGGGCAGAGAACAACTACCCAGGCCGTCACCGCACGCATAGGAGCATGAGCGTTTGCTCGTTCTCGGATTGTGACCGCACTCCAGGACAAGTCGTTGATGAACCCCCTAGAACAACGAATCGGGTACAAATTCCGAAATTCGCTTCTGTTGGCCGAAGCTTTAACTCACCCGAGCCTGGGCCACGAAACGCAGCGTCACCATTTTGACAATCAACGTCTTGAGTTTTTAGGTGACGCTGTTCTGCAATTAATTTTTACAGAACACCTTTTCCGGCTGTTTCCACATTTCAGCGAAGGACAACTGACCAAGTTGCGTTCGCGACTGGTTTCACGTGAAGGTCTAAAAGTTCACTCTATCAATATCGGATTGGGCACCTACCTCATGATGGGCCGTGGAGAAGAAGCCAGCGGCGGACGCCAGCGGGCGTCGATTTTAGCGGACGCGTTCGAAGCTTTGGTCGGCGCGATGTATCTGGACAGCAATCTCGACGTCGTTCGTCGCTTTGTTCTTGATGAGGCTCTACAGGATATCCAACGACTTACCCATCAGCCGCTCGAGGTGAATCCGAAGGGGCAACTGCAGGAAATTCTTCAGGCGATCTCCCCAAGAAGCCCCAGCTATGAAATCGTCTCGCAGACCGGTCCGGAACACCAGAAGCTGTTTGTCGCTAAGGTCATCTGGGAAGGCATCGAACTTGGTTCCGGAAACGGTTCGAGCAAGAAACAGGCGGAAACCGCCGCCGCTTTTTCTGCCCTGAAGGCCAAAAAATGGGCATCAAATGCGGCCAATCCTGAATCGGAGACGACATTTTTGAGCAGACAGGAGACAGGAAACAGGAGTCAGTAGTTGCACCACGGGCGCGATAAATAGATGGCGAGCGATTCTAGGTAAGCTAGCTTAGCTAGTTCCCCAGAACCCCTGCGGGTTCTTTTTGCCGCGAGGAACCATTTCGTTTCCTTAGGAGAGTTAGAAGTCAGGAAACAGGAGTCAGTAGGCAGAAGATAGGAGTATCCATCTCCTGACTCCTGACTCCTGACTCCTGAATTCTATGAGAGAAATTTCCCTGGATTCAAAATTCCTACCGGGTCCAGGGCCAGCTTGACCGTCTGGTGCAACGCGATCGTCTCTGGCGAAACCGCTTGAGGCCACCACCTCTTTTTTGCCAATCCGATTCCATGCTCGCCGGTGATCGCGCCGCCTGAGGCGATCACATAGCGGAAAAGTTCGTCCAGCGCCTGCTCTACCTTCTCGCTTACATCCTTTTTATCGGGCTCGGCGACCATGACATTGACATGGATGTTGCCGTCCCCGGCGTGCCCGAAACATGCAACTGGAAATCCATAACGCTCCTGGAGACCGCCGGCAAATTGCATCAACTCCACCAATTTTCCCCTGGGGACCGCGACGTCTTCATTGAGTTTCTTTAGTCCCGTAGCCTTCAACGATTCGGAGAAGCCTCGGCGGAGGTCCCAAAGCTTTTCACACGCCGCTTCACCATGTGCGGTCTCAAGGGTCAGGGCTCCCGTTGATTTCAGCAGGTTCGTAAGCGTCTCGGCTGACAACCGAACCGGCTCTTCATGCCCGTCTAAATCGATCAGCAGGTGGGCTTCCCCTTCCGGCACAATTCGCCGTGATAAATAACGTCGTGCGGCCTCAAGGGTAAACCGGTCAGCAATCTCCAGCGCGGAGGGCAAATACCCTTCCAACAAGATGGTTTGGACTGCGGTCGCAGCTTCTTCGATCGAACTGAAACTTGCCGAGATGGAAGCTCTGGCGGGGGGCAATGGTAAAAGGCGCAGCGTCGCCTCCGTCACCACCCCCAGCATCCCTTCAGATCCCACAAAGAGCCCTACAAGATCGAATCCGGTTTTGTTCTTGTGGGTCCGTCCACCCAAACGAACGATGGTCCCGTCGGCGAGGACAACCTCCAGACCAAGAACGTAATGCCGGGTCACACCATATTTCAGGCAACGCGGACCGCCCGCATTGGTGGCAATATTTCCACCGATCGAGCTATTCTTAAAGCTTGCCGGATCCGGTGGATAGAACAGCCGGCGGTTTTTCACCTCGCGTTGCAGATCCCCCGTAATCACGCCGGGCTCGACAACGGCCACTCCATCCGCGAGGTCGATCTCCTTGATTCGGTTCATTCCCGCCAGCGCCAGAACGATTCCGCCCTTCACAGGAACACATCCGCCCACATACCCGTAGCCCGATCCGCGCGCGGTGACGGGGACCTGCCGCTGATTTGCCCAGCGAAGCAGCCGCGACACCTGCTCGGTAGTTGTCGGCGCGACCACCACCTCCGGTGAATGGCTGGCAAACCACTTATCCCGGCTGTTTGCCTCCAGCTTGACCGGATCCTGAGAGACGATTTCTGAACCGAGAAGTGACGCGAGTGCGAGGTAAAGATCCATTTGGAGGCGGGAACGCAACGGAACGATTCATCCGATCCGCGATCTACATCCCCATGATCTGGTATCCGCCATCGACATAAATCACCTGCCCCGTGATCGCGGCGGCGCCGTCGCCGGCCAGGAAAACTCCGGTATGGCCAAGTTCCGCCGGCTCGCAACTTCGCTGCAGGGGCGCATGCTCCTGATAGTGTCTGAGCATGGAGCTGAAGCCGGCAATTCCCCGAGCCGCCAAAGTTGCCACCGGACCGGCGCTGATACAGTTCACTCGGATCTTTCGCGGGCCTAGATCGTAGGCAAGATAACGCGCGGCAGCCTCCAGACTCGCTTTGGCCACGCCCATCACGTTGTAGTGTGGAACGACCTTGGTCGAACCGTGGTAGGTCATCGAGATAATACTCCCTCCGTTCGTCATCAGCGGCGCAGCTTCCCTGGTAAGTCCAAGCAGAGAATAAGCACTGATGTTGTGCGCCAAGAGAAAGGCTTCCCGCGATGTGCTCAAAAAATCGCCTTCCAGAGCTTCCTTGGGCGCAAAAGCGACAGAGTGCAACATCAGATCGATTCGTTCGGTCTGCTGACGTAGGTGTTGGAAAAAACCAGCGATCTCTGCGTCGCTCGTCACGTCGCAGGGAAAAAGCGGCACCTCCGAACCGAACGTCGAAACCAGGTCTTCAACGTTTTCTTTGAGCCGCTCACCCTGATAATTAAAAATCAACTTCGCGCCTGCGGCGGCCCAGGCTTGCGCAATCGCCCACGCGATACTGCGCTTGTTGGCTACTCCAAAGACAACGCCGATTTTTCCTTCGAGGGATTTTGAGCTCATACAGAATTGGTCCAGATCAGAGAGTCAAATGTTCTTATCTGGACCAATTCTAAGCAATCGCTTTTTTCCGGGAGCCCGGGACTGCCTTTAAGCGAGCAGTTTTAGTGAATTTCCCGTAGCTTGGGCACAATGTTCCTATTTCGCAGTTCGCACAGTCCGGATTTCTCGCGTAACATCTGCGCCGGCCGTGCCAAATCAGCCAATGGCTGAAGTTTGTCCATTGCGATCTGGGGACCAGCCGCATAAGGTCCGCCTCAATTTTTCCGGGCTCATCCTTCTTCGTCAGGTTGAACCGTTTGGCTAATCGAGCGACGTGAGTGTCCACGACAATTCCTTCTTCGATCGAAAATGCGTTCCCCAAAACCACGTTTGCTGTCTTTCGGCCAACCCCGGCCAACTGCGTCAACTCCTGCATCCCGTGCGGGACCTCGCCTTGATGTTTTTCGACCAGATCTTTTGCCATCGCGCGAAGATTCTTCGCCTTGCTACGAAAAAATCCAGTCGTCCTGATCGCGAGTTCCAGCTCCTCTTGCCTAGCTGCTGCCATTTCGTAGGCAGTCGGATATTGCGAGAAAAGATCCCGGGTGACAATGTTCACGCGCTTGTCCGTACATTGCGCGGAAAGAATGGTGGCCACTAACAGCTGGAAAGGCGTCTCGAAATTCAGCTCGCAATGCGCAGTGGGATAAACCTCGCGCAGCCGATTTATGATGCATTGAAGTCGCTCTTTGATGCGCATGTTCCCGAAGCTCAGTTAAGCGTTCCAGCCGGTTATTGCGAGGCGGAGCCGGAGTTTCCCACCTTCCCTGAACGCGGGTCCGGCGTCTCCTGTGGTCGAGATGGTGTGGCCGAGGTTAAATTCACTTCCTCGAGCGATTGAGCAAAGTAGCGGCACTGTACTTCTGCATAGTATTTCTTCACGTTTTCCAAGTACTTCTGCGCCAATTCATTGTCGCCTCGCCGCAAAGCGATTGCCGCGCGGGCGTAATAGTAGGCAGGCGTCGTACCGGGAAATTTCATCAGGTCCACAATTCCGCTCGCCTTTGCTTGGTTTCCTTCCAAAAGTGCGCATAACACGAGTTTGAAATCCAGCGTCTCAGAGTCAGGATCCGCTTGCTTTAACGCTTGATACTGTTCCGCCGCTTCACCGTATTGGCCCTGGAGTAGTTTCACTTCAGCCAGGTTCAGCTTGGCCGGGTAGAACTTCGGATCCAGAGCGAGTGCTTCGCTAAACTGCTGCGCTGCCTCTTCATACCGCTTCTGCCTGGTAAAAATGGCACCGCGCAAATTCGGTATCTCGGGCTTTTTTGAATCCGCTCTCGCTGCGGCATCCAACTGTTTCCCGGCCTCTTCAAACCGACCTTGCTTGAACGCATTGGTGGCCCGTTCTAAAGCGACGTTCGCGTTCCGCTGATCCGCGACGCCAGCTTGGACCACCAGAACAAAACAGCAAACAGTTAAGAATGGTTGCAAGGGCTCCCTCAGAGTTCACGTCCGATTGCCACCGCCACGCTCCGAACCCGGGCCACGAGATCCTCAAA
>JAFAKL010000387.1 GCA_019235445.1 Verrucomicrobiota bacterium
TCCCAAATCCTCTTACACTCAAGTGTGGCTGGTCGACTTCCTGATCTCCAAAGCAGCGTACCTCGACATCCATCAATTTTGCCAGTTCACGACTCAGATAATCGACGTGAACACCGGCACCCCCGTAAATGTTAGGGGGGTACTCGTTCGTCAGAAAGAGGGCTTTCATGCTGGCATTAAGGATGGAAGACGAGCAGAAGGCAAGCAGGAGAAGCGTCTGCGGAGGGCGATACGCCCGTTATTTAAACACGATCGGGATAATTAGAATGGCTACAATATTTGCCACTTTAATCATGGGATTAATGGCAGGACCGGAGGTGTCTTTGTATGGATCGCCCACAGTGTCACCGGTGACTGCCGCCTGGTGCGCGGGCGAGCCTTTTCCGCCGTAGTGACCTTCCTCAATAAATTTCTTGGCATTATCCCATGCCCCTCCGCCGGAGGTCATTGAGATCGCCACAAACAAGCCGGTCACAATCGTTCCGACCAGAACAGCTCCCAACGTCACATATCCGAAAAACGATGCCACCAAGACAAACACGACCGGGAGCAGCGCCGGGATAACCATTTCTTTAAGAGCTGCTTTGGTAACGATGTCCACGCATTTTCCATACTCTGGCGTCTCAGTTCCGGTCAAAATTCCAGGTTTACTCTGCAACTGCCGACGTACTTCTTTCACAACTGCACCGGCAGCTTTCCCGACTGCCTGCATGCTGAGTGAGCTGAAAAGGAAGGGCAAAAGTCCGCCAAGGAATAGTCCTACAATCACTTGGGGCTGTTCCAGCGAGTAGTCGAAAGAATGCGTCTCGCGGCCTCCAAGGGAAGAGAAATGGGCTCTCAGTTCCGAAACATAGGAACCAAACAGGACGAGAGCGGCCAAACCGGCGGAAGCAATGGCATATCCTTTCGTGACCGCTTTCATCGTGTTCCCGACCGCATCCAATTCGTCCGTGACCATCCTGGTCGATTTCGGCAACTCGCTCATCACGGCCACTCCACCCGCATTGTCGGTAATCGGACCGAAGGCATCGAGTGAAATGATGGTCCCGGCCATGGAGAGCATACTCATCACTGCGATGGCAATCCCGTAAAGTCCGACACAGGAATAACTCAGTATGATGGCAAGCCCGATAAAGATCACCGGCAAAGCGGTCGCCTGCTGACCGATCGCTAGACCGGCAATGATATTGGTTGCGTGACCAGTCTCTGAGGCGAGCGCAATCCTGCGAACCGGATTGAAGGCAGTCGACGTGTAATAGTTTGTAATCGCGACAATGATTCCTGTCATGGCAAGGCCAATCAGAGTAGCCAGGTAAATCTGGCCGGACGTGTACGTGGATTGGCCGACTTGGATCGTGGCTGGAAAGAGCAATTTTGTCGCAGGCCAGTAAAAAATTGCGGAGACAAGCGCGTTCACGCCAACTGCTTCCACCAGCACCTGGGTCGGACCCGTCTTCCGAAAACTCACCCACCAAATCGCCGCGATGGCACCGATCACTGAAATTCCACCCAAGAGGAAGGGGTAAACAACGGCCTCCGGTGAGTTTTGCACGGTCAGGGACCCGACGAGCATCGCCCCAATGACGCTGACTGCATATGTCTCGAAGACATCCGCAGCCATCCCAGCACAGTCTCCTACGTTATCACCCACATTATCCGCGATGGTGGCTGGGTTCCGAGGGTCGTCCTCGTCGAGTTGACTCTCGATCTTGCCAACCAGATCGGCCCCTACATCCGCGGCTTTCGTATAAATTCCACCCCCCAGCCGCGCAAAGACGCTGATCAGACTGGCTCCCAGTGCCAAACCAACCAGACTGTTAACCGCCCTTTCCTGGCCCCCGAGAACAGCTTCTCCGATCTTGTAATACAGCCCCACTGACAGCAAAGCCAAACCGACAACCAGCAATCCGGTCACAGCTCCCCCGTTAAAGGCGACGCGAAGCGCTGCGTGTTTTGAACTCATGGCGGCTTGGGCGGTGCGAGAATTCGACAATACAGCGATACGCATTCCAATGTATCCAGCGGCCATCGAACAAGCAGCGCCAACAAGGAATCCGACGGAGGTATAAAATCCTCTAGCGAAAATCAGGATCACGAAAATTACAGCGGCGATCAGGCCTACGGAAACGACTTGCCGATTCAAATATGCCTTTGCCCCTTCCTCCACAGCGCCGGAGATCTGGACCATTCGTTCGTTGCCGGGAGAACAGGAAATCACCAATCGAACAAGATAGCAGGCGACGCCGAGGCCCACCACCGCGCACAACAGGGATAACCAGACACCAGAGCTCAAAAGGAAAGTCAAAAAAAGGGGAACTATCATAATTGATCGCAAAAGTGAATTAGTGGCTGACCAACTGCACTTTTACAACCTTCAACGCAACCATTTTCTCACGTCGCTGAGGATTGCTTTTTGAACATGAAGGCGGTTCTCAGCTTGGTCGAAGATCGTGCTGGCATGCTTTTCCAAGGTTTCGGCGCTGATCTCTTTGCCGCGATAAGCAGGTAGACAATGCAGGACGAGGGCCTTCGGAGCCGCCCTCGCCACAAGCGGTTCGTTGACTTGAAATGCTTCCAGCTCAGTGAGACGACGGGCGCTTTCTTCTTCGAAACCCATACTGACCCAGACATCGGTATACAAGACATCCACTTGATCAGCGCCGGCCAGAGGGTCGTCCGTGACAAATATTTTCCTGTTTGCCAATTTCTCCAGGACAGAATGTGCCGGACGATAACTCTCCGGAGCCGCGATTCGCAGCTCGAATCCAAGGCGTTCGGCCGCCCAGATCCATGAGTATGCGACATTATTCTTCCCATCTCCGATGAAGCACACCTTCAGATTGTCCAAACTTCCGCGCCTCTCAAGGATCGTCAGGAGATCAGCCATAATCTGGCAAGGATGCTCATCGTCGGTTAACGCGTTGATCGTGGGGATCTGACTGTATTCAGCGAACTGCTCGACATCCGATTGGGCAAACGTGCGTATCACCGCACCTTGAACCATTCGTCCCAGAACGCGAGCCGTGTCGATGATCAGTTCGCCTCTGCCCAGTTGAATATCGCCGCGAGAAAGAAAAATGACCTTTCCTCCCAGTTCGCGAATACCAACCTCAAAACTGACTCGTGTCCGGGTCGAGGGCTTGCTGAAAAGCAACGCCCATGTTTGTTCTTCCAGGAGCGATTCCAATTTCCTGCCGCGATTTGCTTTAAACTGGAGAGACGACTCCAGCAAAGCCATCAAGTGTTCCGGGGACTGGGATTCAATCGAGAGAAAATGCTTCATAGGCTGAGGCGACCATCCCGAAAGCCTGGAGATGCGACATCAGCGAGGGCGCATCTCATCCAGGGTTCTGGCCAGAATAGACAGCCCCTCATCGATCTCACCTCGAGAGACATTGAGTGGGGGTAACCACCGAATTACCGATGGGCCGGCCGGTACGGACAAAAGCCCGTTCTGCATCAATCTGACCACGATAACGTGCGAGGGCGTTTGGCCCTCTCCCCCAAGGGCGGCAAACTCTTCGCCCAGTTCAATTCCGAGCAGCAAACCCATCCCGCGCACTTCCTTAATCCCTGGAAGGGTCGAGAGCTGCCTTTTCGCATAGTCGCCCTGGTCGCGAGCGTTTTGGAGCAGGCCTTCTTGCTCGATCGTCTCCAGAACGGCCAAGGAGGTTGCGCAGGCGAGCGGCGTGCCTCCGTAGGTCGTTCCATGGGTTCCCGGTTTCAGCAAGTCGCAAAGATCGACAGCGCCTCCGGTCAAATAGCGAACAGGCTTTTTGCGGATCCAGGTGGCGCCCAACGGAAAACCGCCTCCAATTCCTTTGGCCCAACTGATAGTGTCCGGAAGTAATGGATCGCCCACGATCTCTTTCCATCCGCACCAGTTTCCGAGACGACCTAACCCGCATTGAATTTCATCCAGCATGAGGAGGAGCCCGTGGTGATCACAGAGCCGGCGTAAACCGAGTAGAAATTCGTTGCTGGCGGAATGAATACCGCCTTCGCCTTGAATCGGTTCGATCAGGATCGCTACGGACTCCGCCGTAATTGCCTTCTCTACGGCTCGCAAATCGTTTAGGGGTACATGTTTAAATCCAGCCAGCAACGGCGTAAATCCTTGCTTGACCTTCTCTTGGGCGGTAGCCGAAATCCCGGCCATTGTTCGTCCGTGAAACGATCGATCAAAGGTGAGGATTTCGAATCTGGGACTGCCGTTCTTGAGAGGGGCTGAACATTCGTTGCCGAACTTCCGAGCTAGCTTGATAACGGCTTCATTGGCCTCGGCTCCACTGTTCGAGAAGAAGATCTTTCCTTCGGCACCAACTATTTCGACCAGCTTACGGGCCAGTTCACCCTGAGGCCTGGTGTAATAGAGATTCGAAGTATGAATCAGCTGGCGCGCCTGTCGATCCAGTGCCTCGATCATCCGGGGATGCGCGTGCCCTAGCGTCGAAACGGCAATTCCCGCCCCAAAATCCAGATACTTTTTCCCTGCCTCGTCCCAAACGCGAGAACCCTGTCCGCGAGCCAGAACAACGTTGTATCGGCTGTAAGTGGGGACAACGAATTCTTCAAAGAGCTTGCGGGTGTCCGCTTCGTTGATAGTCATGCGAAAAAAACAAAACTAGCCTGTTCCGGGCGTCCGTACAAGCACGGGGCTTTTGAGTTGACAGCAAGTTCGCCCAAGCTCTAATAGAAGCCGAGACTTGATTTTTGCCGTTCGAAAAAAGCTGGTTGACCAACCCGTAGTTCCCGAGCTGCTCCGGTCTTTTTGAAAGTCAATCAAGTCAATGACCGTCCAAAACACTATCTGTTAACACCACGAAGGTTCTCCCGCCGGAAGGATTAATAACGATCATGCGTATCAAGTTCCCCCACATTCTGCCGCTCGCAGTTGCGCTCGCGGCCACGACGTCGGCCGGGTTCGCTAAAGAGCTCGATCTCTGGTTTACGCCGCTCTCAGCCGAAGGGCCTATGAAGGCGCCTTTGACCCAATGGTTGAAAGAACACCTGCCCAAGGATCTCCCCGGGGTAACCCTTTCCGACAATTTCGGACCTCCCGTGTATCAGGATGGGCAGCAAAAGTTTATTGTTCAAGGTCGAAAAGGCAAACCCGACGTGATCGAGTCCGTACTCGAAGGGATGATTGCTTATCAGAGGGCCGGATTGCTCGAGCCGCTTGGTGAGCAGTTCGATAAATGGCCGGACAAAGACCAGTTCATTCCGAGTACGATCAAGGCTCTGACGCTGAACGGAAAACTCTACGGCGTTCCGTACAACACGAATGTTCGCGTCCTGCTTTATCGGAAAGACCTGTTCCAGAAGTATGGACTAACCGCCCCGAAAACGTGGGAAGAATTCCTTCAGGACGGAGCGACAATTTCGGCAAAGGAATCCGGCGTCGCTGGTATCGGGCTAACGACGAAAAATGGAAGTGTCAGAACCTTCCAGGAATTCATCTCGTTCTTCTTTGAAGCAAACAACGGCGAGAACCCCTACAAATACGATGAGACCGGGAAAAAATGGGTGATGAATACCACGCCAGAAAAGCTGGCCGAAGTCCTCAAGCTGTACACCGATTTCTTTTTCGGGGCTACCCCGTCGGCGGCGAATCAGAATACGCGGGGAAACGACTATCAAGCCACAGACACTGATTATGTCTCTGGTAAAAGCGCGATGGTACCAATGGGTCCGTGGATCTACAGTTACCGAACAACCGGCGAGGTTGCAAAAAAGATCCTGGAAGAAGAAACAGGTGTAGCTCCACTGCCACTGCCGCCGGGGGGCGTG
>JAFAKL010000172.1 GCA_019235445.1 Verrucomicrobiota bacterium
GGGGAACACTGTTTCTTCGGCTGGCACGCAGGTAGGCAGGAGACGTCTCGGCGACCTCTCATTCAGGGGACAGGACTTGGTGCACACTACCCCCTTACGACTGGACGTCAGGCCGCAGGAAGCTTATGATCAACCAGTTCTACATGAGTTTCGAGCGAACAGAGTGTATCCTTCATCAGATTTCGCCCAGAAGCTTTCCGATACGCAAGACAAAGGGATATCTGCATTCTGGAGAGCGCGTGAAAAAGCAGCCTGATGTTCTCTTCGACGAAGCGTTGAATTATCTGAAAGCAGGCGGGTTCAGGTTGACTAAACCGCGCGGAGTGATTGTTCGCGCTGCCATCTCATTTGCGGAGCCTTTTCACGCCGAAGACCTCTTAGGCAAGGCACGCCAACTCGATCCCGAAATCTCATTGGCGACGATCTACCGCACATTACCAATGTTGCTCGACAGTCACCTCATTCGCCAGGTTGAACTCAACCGGGAACATCGATACTACGAGGTGAACCGGGAACAGTCGCCGGCTGCTTTTCACATCATTTGCGCCGACTGCGAACAGGTGATCCAGGTGCAGGACGAGTGCATTATGCTCCGCGAACGCTTTCTGGCCAACAGTCTGGGGTTCAAGCCGCTCAAACTGAATGTTCGGATTGAAGCAAATTGCCTGGATTGGCACGAAAAAGGAACCTGCGAGCGGCGGATAAAAGCGGAGCTTTAGACCTCCACTCCGGTCTGACATCACAGCAGCCAACTGACCTGCGGCGAATGTCATTTTGTTTTGGGACAGTACACTCGAGGAGGAGGGGCAGACAGACGCGACGGGATTAGCTTTCTGCCGACTAATTGCGCCGCATTTTTGAGAGCAAACGAAGTATTTCGATGTACAACCAGACGAGTGTCACGATCAGTCCAAAAGCGGCGTACCATTCCATCCACTTAGGTGCTCCCGACTCTACTCCGGTTTCGATAAAATCGAAGTCCAGAACCAGGTTCAGAGCTGCAATTCCCACAACGACAAGGCTGAAAGCAATGCCCATCGGACCGCTGCCATTGATCAGAGGGATCTCAGTGTGGAAAAACAGTTGGACTACCATGCTGACGAGGTAAACGACCACAATCCCGAAGGTCGCTCCGACGATGACCGACTTAAACGTCTGCGATGGTCGAATGATCCGAGATTGATAGGCACCCAAAAGCGCGAACATCACTCCGAAAGTAAGCAATACCGCCTGGAGAACTAACCCCGGGAAGCGTTGTTCCATCACCAAGGAGATGCCTCCGATGAAGAGGCCTTCCAATACTGCGTAAACCGGAGATGTTACCGGCGCCCAATCCTTTTTGAACGAAGTCACGATCGCCACCGCGAATCCGCCTAACGTCCCAACCATAACCATCGGGTAAATCGCCGTGGGGTGCGAATTGCAGTACGCCCAAACGCCGGCAGAGGTGCCGGCGACGACGAGGAGGAGTAGAATCGACCGGTGGATCACGCCGGTTAATGTCATCGGACGTGAATAACCGCGCTGCGAGACATCGGTGAAAGTCGAGTTCGATAAGACTGGATTGCCTGATCTCATAATAGTATTTGTGCGCGCACCATCGTCTTGCTACTCCAAGCGCGCAAATTACAAATCGGTAAGGAAACCGTTCTTTCTTCGCTTCTTTCCTTAGCTCAGCGCTTCTTGCGGAATATCAATCGGTTTCTCTTTTTTACTCAATGCCCGCCGGAGCTTGGCGAGCGCAATATTCTGCAATTGCCGTATTCGTTCTCTGGTCACGCCGAACTTTTTGCCAACTTCTTCGAGAGTTTTCGGCTTGCCACCATCCAACCCAAAGCGCTGGAAGATAATTTTGCGCTCGCGGTCATCAAGCACCTCCAGAAGCTCGCTTACCTCATCGCGCAAGTTCTTGTCTCTGAGAAGCTCAAATGGCGTCTGGGCATCTTCATCCCCGACGATCTCACCAAATTCTGTCGAATCGTCATCACTGATCGGAGCATCGAGGGACGCAGGCCGGATCGAAACCGTCTTCAATTGAGAAACTTTACCGCTCGAAATGCCGATTTCTTCTGCCAGCTCTTCGTCAGTGGGCTCGCGGCCTAATTCTTCGCTCATTTGGAGCGAAACTCGCCTCATCTTCGAGATCTTATCGACCAGATGGACCGGCAGCCGGATCGTCTTGCTTTGGTTTGCCAGTGCACGTTTAATCGACTGTTTGATCCACCAGGCAGCATAAGTGCTTAGTTTGCCACCCTTTGCAGGATCAAACCGTTCGACGGCTTTCATCAGGCCAATGTTCCCTTCGGAAATCAGGTCCAGGAGCGGAAGCCCCAGATTCGCGTAATCATGAGCGATCTTAACGACGAGCCGCAAGTTCGCTTTGATCATCAAGGCGCGGGCTTCACGGTCGCCCTTTTTAATACGCGCGGCCAGCTCGATCTCCTCCTGCGGAGTCAGCAACGGGATCTGTCCGATCTCCCGAAGATAAATTTTAATGCCCGTATCAGAATCTTCACCAGCCATAGAAATTAAACTCTCTTAACTTTCAGCAGCCAACCCGCCTTCCGCGTCAGCCGCGACAGAACGATTAGGGAACAAAAAGTTAACCACATTAACAAACCTGAACTTCGACAGTAACCTCTGCCAAAACGTTCAATGGTTTTCTTGTGTTCCCCCCTTTTTTACCACCCTCGCTTGCCACCCGCTCAGTCTACGGTCGCAAGATTCCGGCGGTGGATTGTCTGATCGCAATATTTTACGCGGGTTGCCCTCTCTCTTCTCCCTGTACTTTGCGCCTCAGCGCACCTTCTCATTTACATTCGCTGCAATCCTGGCTTACGGACTTGACGGGCGTTGATTTAATCCCTTCCCTTGCCAAAAGTCAAGCCGTTTGTGCCCGTCGACCGGTTCGAAATCTCGGTTGCATCGATCACCCCCCATTTTCGAATCATTTGTCTTCGGTTCTCTGCGGGATTTTAGATCGTGTGGAGTGCACGCACCCCAGTGACGCAGCAAGCCGTCACTGGCGCGCTGCCCACCGCTGCACGAAACTAAAACTGTGTCTGCGAACGATTTGCATTGATGTCGGCTCTTTTTCTTGCCCGGGACCGAACTCCGTTGTTATTCCCTGCTTATCCCCTATCCCATCATTTCTTGCCAGAGAGACTGAATGAACACTGGAGAGGTTCACTGGATCGCCCTTGCCGTATTTGTCTGCCTCTTTTTACTCATTACTGTCCTCGGATTTTTGGCGGCCCGATGGAAGGCGGGTGATTTGAGTCGGCTCGATGAATGGGCCTTGGGCGGTCAGAGGTTCGGTATCCTTATCACCTGGTTCCTGGTTGGCGGAGACCTCTATACGGCTTATACCGTAATCGCTGTGCCGGCTCTTGTATACGGCGTCGGCGCCTACGGCTTTTTCGCGATTCCTTACGCAATCATCATCTATCCTTTCGTCTTTGCGGTTATGCCGCGGTTCTGGGCCGCTTGCCGCCAACGGGGACATCTTACCGCGGCTGATCTGGTGCAAGCGCGTTACGGGCATTCAGCGCTCGCGGTCGCAGTTGCGATCACCGGTCTGATCGCGACCATGCCCTATATCGCCCTTCAACTTGTCGGTATCCAGGTGGTCATCGCTGCCATGGGTCTGGGCAAAGGCGATCTCCCTCTCATCATCGCTTTTGTTGTGCTCGCTCTTTACACCTACAGGAGCGGCCTGCGCGCACCTGCGATGATCGCCTTTGTCAAAGACATATTGATTTACGTCACCGTCCTCGCAGCTGTTCTTGTCATTCCAGTGGAACTGGGAGGATATGGACCGGTATTCGAAGCAGCTGGCAGAGTCTTCGAAATGAAAGGCGGTAACTCCGGATTGCTGCTTAAACCCGGGCAGATGCTCCCGTTTGCTTCGCTGGCCCTGGGTTCCGCCATGGCGCTTTTCATGTACCCGCATTCGGTGACCGCAATCCTAAGTTCCTCAAGTGCGCGCACCATCCGCTGGAATGCGATTCTCTTGCCTGCTTATACTCTCCTTCTAGGATTGATCGCGCTGCTTGGATACATGGCGATTGCGGATGACGTTAAAGCGGCAAACCCGAACGACGCGGTTCCTTTGCTCTTTCTCAAAATTTTTCCCGAATGGTTCGTCGGGATTGGCTTTGCTGCCATCGCCATCGGCGCGCTGGTGCCCTCAGCGATCATGTCCATCGGCGCGGCAAAGCTATTTACCAGGAATCTCTGGAAACCGTTTGTCCGGCCTCAAATCACTCCAACTGAGGAGACAACGGTTGCGAAACTCGCTTCTCTCGCCGTGAAACTGGGCGCGTTGATCTTCATCATCTTTCTGCCGATCCAGTACGCGATCGAGTTCCAGCTTTTGGGTGGCATCTGGATACTTCAGACGTTTCCTGCCGTTGTGCTTGGACTCTACAGAGTGCCGCTGCGTGGCGGGGCGCTTTTCGTTGGCTGGCTGGCCGGCATGATTTGCGGAAGCTACCTTTTCATATTGGCCGGTCTGAAACCGGTCATCTTGATCCCCCACCTTGGCGTAATCTACATCGCAATCATCGCCCTGGCACTCAATCTCGCAATCAGCCTGGGTGGATCAGTAATTCGCAAGAAGCAGGCGTGAAAGGTTCTTACTGCCCAAACGAAAACGCGCTTTCACCCCAACCCGTCTTCCGATTCGAGGGCTTCGACGTGCCTGACTAAGTGACAAGTCAGACTTAGTTAGGGTGTCTGGCAAAATGGAACGCGTTCCTTCGAGAACGATCTTGGATGGATCCGGGTATTAAGCTCTCGGAAGCTTCACGAGGTAACAGGCGCGCCAACTTTCCTCTCGGGACCTGGGAATTGGTTACGCGATACGGGCGGGGAAAGCCGGACAAATAACAGACGCCGAAAGCTCGCGATCAGGAGGAAGAAAAAAAGAAAGCGAGCCATCCAGATTGCAAATCCAAACTTCGGCAGCGTCCGCGTCGAAATAAAGCGCCCGTTTATGGTCGATCTCCGAGCGGGAATTCGAGGGGGAAATAATCTCGATGCAAACCTCCGGTGCGCGGGTGAGGAGGAGGGGGTCAAGGAGAATTTCAGGCCGATCAGGAGCGAGCCAGCCGACATCGATGGCCTTTACGCCGCCTGCGGTTGAAACAGGGCACTCCGTAATGGTGAGACCTTGCGGAAGCAGGTTGGACAGGAGCGAGCAGATGAAAGATTGGCGTCGCCCGTGGCTAAAAGCTGGAGGGGGACTCATGAGGATATGGCCATAGTGATCGGTCTCGATGCGATAGGGGAGCTGCGTAAGTTCTGGGTCGGCCAGGATCTCAGTCCAGCGGGCCATGTTGAACGCTGTCTGGGATTGAAGGTCTGGAAGCTCGATGATGACTGACACGAGATTAAATATATGCCGGAAATAAAAAAATCCATGGATAGGAAAGCAGCCGGCAAAATCTACGGATTCTGGGTCAAGGGCCTGGGTTCGGGCCCTTGTACCCAGAGCCGAAAACAACACTTGCAAATGATGAAACAAACAACATGATGTTTTGTTATGCCTTCCAAGGTTTATTCTGCTGCAGTGGTGGGTGTTGAGGCGTTTGAGGTGGAGATCGAAGTTCATGCCGGATGGGGCAACTCCGATAAGATCGCCGTAGTGGGACTGCCGGATGCGGCTGTGAAAGAGAGTAAAGATCGGGTCACTTCAGCCATTTGCAATAGTTCCTTGCGCTGGCCAAGTGGAAAAAGAATCACCATTAATCTTGCACCGGCAGATGTAAGGAAGGAAGGGCCCAGTTTTGATCTGCCGATCGCTCTTGGAATGCTTAAATTGGAAGAAAACAATCGGTTGCCTGATCTCGACGCATTCTGCATCAGCGGTGAACTCGCGTTATCGGGTCAATTGCGTGCCGTAAAGGGAGTTTTGTCGATCGCTTTGGAAGCCAAGCGCCGTCAGCGCCGCATGCTCATCGTGCCTGCAGACAATGCCGCGGAAGCCGCAGTGGTTGAGGGTGTCGAGGTTTTCGGCGCAATTTCGCTTTCCGAGGTCGTCCAATTCCTCCGCGGAGAAAAAGCCTTGGACCCTGTGCGCTCCAATGATGGTTGGTCAGTTGAAGGATCCTCTGAGCAGGAACTCGATTTCGGCGAGGTGAAAGGTCAGCAGCATGTAAAACGCGCGGTTGAAGTTGCCGCCGCCGGCGGTCACAACATTCTTTGCATTGGGCCACCAGGATCGGGTAAGTCGATGATTGCGAAAAGGATCCCGTCCATTCTTCCGCCGCTGACTTTACGCGAGGCGATCGAGACCACGAAGGTCCACAGCGTTTGTGGATTGCTGAATGGACAGCACC